>CAVTLU010000014.1:0-177758 GCA_963735545.1 uncultured Acidobacteriaceae bacterium | reverse complement strand
AGGCTGTTACGAAACTATTATCTGCGGGAACAGGATAGTGGCATGATGCCTTTAGCAACGAGGACGAATGCATGGGATTCATCCAAGGAGAGGGTCGGACGCAGGGCACGTTGTTTCCTGTGAGGTTGGAGGATCTGATTCCCGCTGATCATGTGTGTCGTGTGATCGAGGCTTTTGTGGCCAGACTAGACATGGAACGGTTAGGCTTTTTGCGAGCTGAAGCTGCCGAGACGGGACGGCCGGGATATGATCCGCGGGATCTATTGAAGCTTTACCTGTACGGATACCTGCAGCAAGTTCGTTCTTCGCGGCGGCTGGAAGCCGAGTGTCAGCGCAATATCGAGCTGATGTGGTTGTTAGGACGGCTCTGTCCCGACCACAAGAGCATTGCGGAGTTCCGGCGCTTGCACCACGATGCGGTGGTGCAAAGCGGAGCCGAGTTGATTGGCTTTGCCCGTTCGGTGGGACTGGTGCGGGGAGAATGGATTGCGATCGATGGCTCGAAATTCCGTGCTGTCAGCAGCGTAAGCAGTGTGCATGAGCGGCAGGTGTGGCAGCGCTATCTGGAACGCATGGAGACTGCCGACGCTGCCGAGGAACCGGTCATCGACTCCAGCGCCGTAGCCAGCGCGCTGGAAAAGCTGAGACAGCATGCCGAACCGGAAGTGGGTTTTATGCACAGTGCACAGGGACAAGTTCCCGCTTATAACGTGCAAACCGCGGTCGATGCGGAGCACGGTCTCATCGTGGCGCAACAGGTGACCGACCAAGCCAACGATACTCGGAGTCTGCTGCCCATGGCCGAAGCTGCACAGGCAGCGGTGGGACAGGCGAGGCTGAATGTCATCGCCGATGCGGGCTACTCCAACGGGGAACAGGCGGCGACGTGCGAGGCGAAGGGCATCGTTCCGCATCTCCCTGCCAACCGTGGGGTGAACAAGCAGGGCGACGGTACACTGTTTGACCGCACCCGGTTTCACTACCAGGAAGCAAGCGATACCCTGTTGTGCCCGGGGGGGCATCATCTGCAACGGCAAGGCCGCAAAGGCCGGTCGGTGGTTTACGCCGGGCGAGCGGAAATCTGTGGGGTTTGCCCGCTGAAGTCGCAATGTACCCTGAGTTCACGCCGCCTGGTCAAACGCCATTTGCATGAAGCCGCACTGCAGCGCATGCAGGCACGGGCGACCGCAGCGGTGATGCGACTTCGCAGTTGCCTGGTGGAACATCCGTTCGCCGCCATCAAATACCACATCTTTGGCCATCCTCGCTTTCTGCTACGAGGCCTGCAGGGAGCCCAAACCGAGATCGGCCTGGCAGTGATGGTCTATAACCTCAAACGCATGCGGAAAGTACTGGGCGGAGCCGCATTGCACACGGCTCTGGCGAGGCCCTAACGCACTCGGCAGCCGCTCCCTAGAACGAAACTCTAACTCAACATGAAAAGATTCACGGCTGGTCAGCGCGCCCGCTCGCAGTTTCGTAACAGCCTCAAACCGCGCACGGTGCGGCAGCCCTCATTTCAAGAGCGCGGAAGAAAAATCAACCAAAGGGTGGGCCAGCCCCCAAATCTTATCGATCAGATGGATTTTCTATTTGTCCTCTTCCAGTATGGCTAGGTCCCATGGGGCAAGGCTAACACTGCTACCCCGACCAATGGCGTGACCGGTAAGCAGATCGCGGCTCGCAGCGTAGGCGTATGTGAAGTTAGCAGAGGCACCCGAGTAGTTCAGATAGTAGTGGATCCGTTTGCCCGCTCGATTGATACCGTGCTTGACCCGCACAGGTCCTGGAAGGTCCTGATCGGAACTGGTGAGGCCGGACTCGCGAAGAACATCAAGAACAACGGCCTGCTGGAGTCCGTCGGAGAGTGCGGTGCCTTCGTACGTAAGCGTGCCCGAGCCGAACTGGTTGCGAGTGATGGCCGGCCAGCGACCGAAAAATGGATGATCGTAGAACCCGAGTGGTTTGGCAGAGGTGGGCAGGAGGAACTCCGCCCACGTGCTGACCTTGTTATCGGCGGCAGAGACACGCCACGGGTTGTCTTTGAGCGCCAGCGGGTGTTCGAGGTTGGAGAACTCCTGATAGGTGAAGCCAGCAGCTTCCTGGAGTGGGCTGGGTGCGCGCTCCCAGCGGACAGCGGAGTTCTCATTGGTGAAGCCGCTCTTGAACGTCATCAGCACGTGGCCGCCGCTGTGAACATAATCGGAGATCTTTTTCAGTAGGGCGTCATCGGCGACGTAAAGCGCAGGAACGATCAGGAGTTTGTAAGCCGAGAAATCGGCAGTCTCCGGGAAGACGAAGTCGGCGCCGACGTTCGCCTGATAGAGGGAGCGATGAATTTGCGAGAGGATTGCGTTGTATTCGCCGGCGGCTTTGCCGGGCACCCATCCGAGACCCTGCTGCCGTTCAAATGGCATGAAGCTGATGGCGTTGGATGAATCGACGCTGTAGAGAATCGCCACCTGATTCTTGATCTGGAGATTGACGATCTCGGGGCCGACCTTCTGGAGTTCGTGCGCGATCCGTGAAACCTCGGCGTAGGCGCGGTTCGGTTCGAGGTCGTGGCTCAGGACACCTTTCCAGTAAGTCTCCTGACCGGCGTGGATCGAGTGCCAGTGCCAGTACTCGACCATGTTGGCGCCGGAGGAGAGATCGGTGTAGACGTCGAGCCGGAGCTGCCCGTCGTAGGGTGGGTATTGGCCTGCGGAATCCCAACCCAGCGTCTGGGCGTTCGTCTCTGTCACCAGAAAGTTCTGGTGCTTGAGAGAGCGGGCAAAATCCCCCTGTAATGCCTGCGATGCGCCATCGAAGTGGTCCTGAGTGCCATGATAGGGATTGTTGGCGACGACATCGAGTGACTTGGCGACCTCGACCTCGTTGACATCGAGCTTCATCATGGAGCCGTAGTCCTGAGTCACGAATTGGTCCGGGCGCCGGGATTTGCGGACGAGCGCAGCCTGAAAGGCGAGAAAGTCGGCAACGCGCATTTGCTGCCAGCGCGACCACTCCAGTTTGTAACTGGTGCTGGTGGCGTTGTCGCGGGTAGGCATGTCGGCCCAGTCGTTGACGTCCTGGCCCCAGTAGTTGAGGAACCAGGCCTTATTGAGCGCGTCGGTGGTACCGAATTTTTTCTTCAGGTGGTCGACGAAGCCGTTGAAGACATCGTCATTCGACGCCCCGTAAGCGCCGGTTTCGTTATCGATCTGCCAGCCGATAACCGCGGGATTGTCTCTGTAGTGCGAGACCAGGTTAGTGATGACGCGCTCGGCGTAGAAACGGAACTTGGGATTGTCGGTGTCCATGTTCTGGCGCATGCCGTAGCTGATCGAGGCCCCGCCCAGCGGACGCGCGTAAAACTCGGGATGGGCCTTGGCCATCCAGGTGGGCATCGAGTACGTAGGCGTGCCCATGATGACCTTTATCCCGGCTTTGCCCATGGCGTCGACCACATGATCCATCCAGGCGTACTCGAAGACTCCGTCGGAGGGTTCCCAGAGACTCCAGGTGGACTCTCCCATGCGGACAACCGAGATACCGGCCTCTTTCATGAGGGCGACATCTTTCTCCAGCCGGCCGGGCTGAAGATCGGCGGGCATGTACTCGTTGTAATACGCAGCCCCATAGAGAACATTGGGCAGCAGCGCTCCGGGAGGCGGAGGGGAGTCCTGTGCCGCTGCGATCAGGGACGCGAGACTAAGAGCCAGGAGCGTGTTGAGAAGATGCGGGTTAAGCCAGCGAGTCATGACGCTCCTTCGTTGTACTGCAAGAAAGGGTTGAAAAATCTTGCCATTTATTTTTGCCATCAAGTTTGTGCCTGCGGGCCATGCCAGGTCAATCTTGGTCCAGGCTGTGAGCCTCTCTGAAACGACTCTAACTGTCCCCCGCCCAACTCATGTACCCCGGACGGTTGCGATGCTGCTCGCTACCCGATCTTAACGTGACGCCGTTTTCTCGAAGGCGATCCGCGGGCCAGACTGCCGTATGGGGAGTTTCGTAACAACCTCGCGTGAGGATCGACAGATGTCCGGTTTCAGCGAGCCCGTTCGATAGCATCGGCCACGTCATCGCTCAATTCCTCCGCTCTCTGCAACGCTCCCTTGATCCTCACGATCTCCATCTCTCGGGATGCGACTGTCCGGCAGGTTCTCGGTGATCTCGCGCAGCCACTAGGCTGCGCTCGTGGCTAGCAAGCATACGCTGAAAGATCGGCACAGCGCTTTTCTTCGGCTGCGCATGGGGGCTGGCGCACCCCTTCTCTGATGTTTCTTTCCGTCTCCTCAGCTGAGGCTGCCGCACCCCTTCGACTCCGCTCAGGGCAGGCTCTGCGCGGGGTTCGCAGGGTGCGCACCACGAACCTGAGACCATTCTTGTTCCTGATTGTGCAGCTTGATGGCTGCTCCTATGAGTTCAGCGTGTGCGGAAAAAGCTGAGACTACTATGCGGGGACGGGACTCGGTAGAATTGTGTCCGGGCCACGGGTACCCACCCGTCGTTAGATAGGAGTGCCCTGGTCTTGTATTGCGCGTCCCGGGTTCCCGACGACGTGCTCCGAACTAACTACCGGCTTCACCCCTGACCAAGTCCACGCCTCCCAGACGATGACTGAGGTGCACACTGTCTCAATCGTTGCGAAGAACAAGTACTCAGGAAGAGCAGGCGGCCTGCCCCATCCGGCCAGAGGCGGAACGAAGGTCAGGAAACCGTTTACAAGGGTCAGAATGGCACCCGCGATGATATTTGCCAGCCGGTTCGCTCTAAACGGAAGTAGTCGACACGCCACAATCATGGCAATGGGTATTTCCATCAAGACCGCTGAACCCATCAGAGCCCATGGGGAAAGATGTGGGGCGTCGGCTAGATTTGGCGAGCCAACGATAGCAAACAGGGCAACAACGTCCGCATACAGGTAGTTCAATAACGCGAAGATCCAAAACAGAGACAACCGCTCCGTTGTGTCATGCATGTCAACCTCCGATGGAAGAGCAATGCAGGATCTGAGTTGCGCTCCTGCGCTCTGTAGCGTGCATTCTGAGCACTTTGGGAATACGGGCGAGAACCGCAAAAGGATGCAAGGTACGAGGGAGTCTCCGAAAATCTCTGTGATTGAGATAAACTCAAGCGAGGTTCGGCCAACCAGCTCTTGTAACGCGATTGCAGAAGTATTCGCTTTTCGTTCGCGTCTGGGCGGGATGATAAGCGTTAATTTTGATGTCTCGCCAATCATCGTTGTCTTCCCATATCCTTCAGTAGACTGTTCTCATACTTGGCAACACCAATCTAGCGACTGCATCTCTTGCGTCTTTTTTTGGCACTCATCCGTATTACGAGTATGGTGGGGGCGACCGCACTATCGCTGGAGGGGCTTGTGGCCGTGGATGCGGATGTGGTCCGGCTTCGCCGAGGCGACCTGAACGCTCTCTCGGAACTGATTACCCGGTACCAGAATCGGCTGTATCGGTACCTGCTGCGCATCGTGCGGCAGCCCGCCGAGGCGGAAGACCTGTTCCAGCAAACATGGTTGAGAGTGGTCGAAAAGATTCGTTCCTTTGATGCAAGCCGCAATTTCGACGCCTGGCTGTTCACGCTGGCGCGCAACCTGGCGATCGATCATTTGCGGCGTATTCGTCCGCAGAGCCTGGACGAGCCACTCGCCAACAGCTGGCATAGCGAAACCGTGGCGGACCGGATTTCAAGTAAAGACCACACGCCGCTCGATCACGCTCTCGCGGCCGAACGCCGAACGGAGATCAGCGAAGCGATGGCAGGGCTGCCGACGATGTATCGCGAAGTCCTCACACTGCGGTTTGAGGATGAGATGAAGATTGAGGAAATCGCGCAGGTTACAGCGGTTCCGGTATCAACGGTGAAGTCGCGGCTGCGGCGCTCGCTGGAACAATTGCGCTACGCGCTCGAAGCGCGGTATCCCGGAGGTACATGGCAATGAGCGAGCACGACAAGATTCGAGAACTGCTGGCGCTGGCCGCAGCCGACGCGCTGACGAGCGCGGAAGAAAAGCAGGTTGCGGAGCATGTGCGGTCTTGCATCGCCTGCTCGAACGAATTGGAGGCTTGGCGGCCGATTGCGAGCGAACTCCGCCGATTGCCGACGCCGCAGCCTTCTTCGTGGCTGGTGCAGGCCACGCTGGCGCGTGCGGAGGCGAAGCTCACCGAACAAGCCGAGCATGATCGGAACCGCCGCGTAATGATTGTTGTCGTCGCTTTTGCCTGGCTGCTGACGATTGCGAGCTGGCCGGTTTTCCACTTTGTGAGCGGGCGTTTCGGGAGCTTGCTCGAGCCGCAGTTCAGCCGTACCCAGTTCAGCAATAGATGGATCAGTTTTGCCGTGTTCACCGCGCTAGGGTGGCTCGCGGGAGGGGTGGCCGCAGTGATGCTGGCAATCCGGCAGCGCGCCGAAAGGAGGCTGGCATGAGCCCCTTCATAAAGGAATTGCGCGTGATTCCAAAGACAGCGTGGATCGTTGCATGGTTCGCCTATTTGTGCATCACGGTGCCGGTGTTCTTCTTTGTCGCACCAACGGATCCGGAAGTAGGCAAATGGCCACGCTGGGGACAGGCGCTGCTCGTTTACGGAGCTTTCCTGTTCGTGGTGGCTCTGGTTGCGCTGATCGGATACGTCTACGGCGACGCGAAGCGCCGGCAGATGCGGTACGTAATGTGGACGCTGCTGGCGATCTTCATTCCTAACGCCATTGGGATGATCTTGTACTTCATTCTCCGCGACCCTCTGCCGAGGCCGTGCCCCGGCTGCGGGCATGTCGAAAAGGCAAACTTCCCATTCTGTCCGCACTGCGGCACTTTGCTGCAGCCAACGTGCTCGAAATGCGGTAAGCCCGTTGAGCCCACTTGGGTGAATTGCGCGCATTGCGGACAGCATCTCCCCGAGCCGGCGACGCGAGCTTCACAAAATCCCTCTCTGGCGACGTGACGCCGTGCGCCTTCGCGCGATTTGGGGGCTGGCCCACACATCTTTTTTTAATTTGCTTGCGACATCCCAGCAGAGGCTGCCCCACTCGTCGCGGTGTTCGACGAGTGGGCACCACCGACCTCGACTCTATATTCCCGCACCGCTGACGTCCACTCGTCACAGACATCACTGGGGGCTGGCCCACCCTTTCCATAATTTTCCCAGCCGTCTCTCCAACTGAGGCTGCCGCACCCCTTCGACTCCGCTCAGGGCAGGCTCTGTGCGGGGTTCGCAGGGTGCGCACCACGAACCTCAGACCATTCCTGTTCCTGATTGTGCAGCTTGATGGCTGCTCCTATGAGTTCAGAGTGTGCGGAAAAAGCTGAGACTACTACGCGGGGACGGGACTCGGTAGAATTGTGTCCGGGCCACGGGTACCCACCCGTCAAAGAACGAAGGGTGGGGCAGCCTCATTGCGGAGCAGGGACGGGAAAATCGAAGGCTGCGCCAGCCCCCGGCAGTTGTGGGCCGCTCGTCTGAAAAGAAGAAAGTTCATGCCTTATGAGTCGCCTGTGAGGCGTGTCTTCGGCGAATCAGCCGCCGGGCGAGCCAGGTCAATCCAATCAGAAGCCCTGCCGCGAAGTACAGGAGATGCGAAGCGGTCCAGAGGATCGCTTGTACCAGCGTGCGAAACCTGCGCATTCGCGCCAACGCCGCAGCAGGGATCTCCACTCCCCGGTTCCAGTCCATCGCTTTCAATCGCGGCAGGAAGCCTTGTCGCACGCAACCTTCCAGACTGTATACGCCGACTTCACGTGAAAAATGGCTTGCCACAATCGTGTCGCGCGAAAACTCCTCCCAATTCAGCGGACCGTACTTCGCATCCATGGCCGCGTCTCCGGAGCCCAACGTGCTCCCCACCGCTAACGCCTGCGTGTCCAGGCCGTAACTCCACACCATGGCGGCTCCCACCTTATGATTGAAGCTGCTGTAGGCCATCAGCACTTCTTCATCGCCACGCACGTCCACCAGCCCAAAGAGGCGCTCCAGGATTGTGGAATGAACCTTTCGCTCGTCCGCAAGAAATATCAACTGATAGGTCTGTACGCGGTAGCCGTGCGCTTGCATTTCGCGAATCAGATCTCCATATGCCTGGCGGGGACCACGCACACGCTCTTCGTCAAAACCTCGCCGCAGCAATGTCCACGCTAACCGCCCCTTCGGCCCGTGGAACTCGTTGAAGTCGGGTTCGATGTCCAGCCCAATTGCGTTCCAGCTCAGATGGTTCTCCTTGCTCCAATTCTCGAATTCCGCAAACCGGCGCGCGGTCTGCGGAGCATTGCTTGCATTGACGTAGTAACCCTGATTGCCGGGCAGCACCATCCATGCAACAGCTGGTAGTCCCGCCTCATTCAACTGGCGAATTAGTTGCGCTCGGTCGGGGCTGAGCTCATCGATTGGAATGGCAAGCCCAGCGTGCAGTTCCTTCAAGGCGGCGAACACAGTGGGGTCCGCGAGCAAGGCGCTGAGTGCTCCCTTTCCTTGATCGCAGCACGCAAACATCAACTGCGGGCGTTTTCCGGGACCAGGGACATATACACCTCCTCTGGAGGCAGAACCAGCATCGCGGCGGGTGGTTGGCGAAATGCACGACAAGGTCGTCGCAACACTCAGTGCAAAAAAAACAAGAAGGTACGCGGGTAACCTGCTGCGCCTGCCTCCCCAGGCCCTCGGTGCGTCACACTGTGCAATAGCGATCGGCAGATCAATGTCAGTTTTCAAGTTTTTCTTTCACTATCGGGAGCTGGCCCACACATAGATTTTGACTTTTGCTTGCGACATCCCAGCAGAGGCTGCCCCACTCGTCGCGGTGTTCGACGAGTGGGCACCACCGACCTCGACTCTATATTCCCGCACCGCTGATGTCCACTCGTCACAGACATCACTGCAAGCTCTGTGATACCCGTTCCCTATGCCGACCAATCTGCGTCGTTACTACGGCGCCGGGTATCTTCATTTTATTACCGCCAGCTGCTACCAACGAAGAGCCCTGCTCGGCACGGCCCACGCCCGCGATCTCTTTCTCAAAGTCATGGAACAGGTGCGCCGGCGTTACCGTTTCGTAGTCGTCGGCTACGTGGTTATGCCGGAGCACGTTCATCTCCTGTTTAGCGAACCCGAGCGCGGAGATCCCTCGGTGGTGATGAAGGTGCTCAAACAGTCCTTCGCCCGCCGTCTTCTAGCCAAGCGCCGCGCTGCCGCCGATCCACGGCAGTCCTCTCTGTGGGCAAGCGCGCTCACCGAGGGCCACATCTGGCAACATCGCTTCTACGATTTCGTGGTCTTTACCGAGAAAAAGCGCGTGGAGAAACTGGCTTACATGCACCGCAACCCAGTGGCGCGCCGCCTGGTGCTCGCGGCGGAACAGTGGAACTGGAGCAGCTACCGCCACTACGCCAACGGCGAACGCGGGCCCGTACTGGTGAACGAAGCCCAGCCAGCCGAACTGCGCGTTCGCCGGATCGCATGATGAGGTCGCCGCGAAAAAACCGGCGAGGCTCGTGGTGCCCACTCGTCGAAAACCGCGACGAGTGGGGCAGCCTCTGCTGGGATGGCGCAAGCAAGAATCAAATCTATGTGCGGGCCAGCCCCCCTGATCCTCGTCCAAGTACGGCGGAATGCGTGGTGGGATTTTGATTACCTGCCCGTAGTCGGTCATATCCCCGACCGCGTAGAGCGTATCGCGTTCGATGGTGCGCACGGCCTTGAAAGGCCCAGCGTCGGGTTGATGAAGTGCGGTACTTGCCCAGATTTTGACTCTCAACGTTGTTCCTTTAATGGAACGTAAATTCAACTTTGAAGGTTTTGCCGACGAATCGATTGTCGGTTTTCAGCTTGACCGTCAGGGGCTCAAGATTCGTGGTGGCGCTCACCAAAATCTCTACCTGAAACTCTGCCGATTCCTTTGCACCAAGCTCGATCACGTCATATTGGCGACTCAGGTTGGTAGTGCGCAGAAAGAATATTTGGTGCAAGTGATCGATGGGTTCCGCCGTGATAGCGTCTTCCGAACGGTTAGTGATCTAATCGTCCCATAGGCGACGGGTTGACCGTTCTTCGAGTTCCGCCGACCGTTCGGAAGCAATGGCCTCGTTCCGGTGTCGCCGGAATTTCGGAACCTTGGTATCCGCCTATTTCTGCGCCAATTCCACAAGAAAAGGACGAGCAGCGTAGTTATAGAGTGAACCAACTAAATTGAAGGCGTGAGGCGAGATCGCAGAATACTCGTACCATCTAGAGAAACTCTCTCTTTCAACTGGTGAGCACGTACAAACCATCCCCTCCACTCTTGGCGGGTGGCCCACATCTCCCGCCGAGTATAAACCCGGTCCATGGGGTGCCCCGCGATTCTCACTACGTTCGTTAGGGGCGACACGGCAGATTTGGGCCACCTGCCCGGGTAGTCACGCCTTACGGAGTAGCGCCCCGCATGCGATAGCGCAAGTGGATTACTCCGGTGCCGAAACGTCGCGTCTCAAGGAGTTCGAGATTCCGTCGTAAGGCGGCTGGGAATGCCGGCTTTCCGCCGCCGACGATCACCGGGTTGAGAAACAGGTGACATTCGTCGACGAGATCGGCTTCGAGCGCAAGTCCTGCCAGCTCGGCGCCGCCGATGTAGATGTCGTGCTCCGATTCCCGCTTGAGCTTCCGAATCGCCTCGAGATCGAAGTCCCGCTCGACACGCGCGTTGCGTGTCGGAGCGCCGGTCAGCGTTCGTGAAAAGACGATCTTCTCGGCCTTCTGCCAGACCCGTGCGAAGTCGCGGTGTTCGGGCGGATAGCCCTCCACCGGCGCATCCCAGTACGCCATCGTCTCATAGAGTCGCCGCCCAAGGAGATGGGTTCCGATCGGTCGCATCAACTCAGTGATGAAATCGAATACTTGATCGGGATTGCCCCAATCGAAGGCGCCGGTTTCGTCCTCGATGTAACCGTCGAGCGACGCATTGGTGATGTAAATCAACTTCGACATACGAGAGAACCGTACTACACTTCGCCCATGTCGATGGGGCGGGTGGCCCATGCAATCCCGATTTTGGCTTGAGTGGGGCAATTCTACTGGTGTTGCTATATCTCTCTTACTTGATCCACAGTAACTTGCAACGACGAATCCACGGCTGATGCTCTCATCCGACCCGCATCAGGGCGGGGGCGGTTCCCACCACAGCTCACGCCAGCGCCAAATTCAAATTGGCGATGGCCTCGTCGATCTCCTGGGTATTTTTGAAGCCGATCGTGGCGCTATCTACCCTCGCGTTCTGGAAAGCGAACCTCATTGCTTTCACGCGATCGTCATGACTGTTCTCGAACTGACCGCCACCGCACAGCTTCATGCCAATCACGCCCAGCCCTTCGTTCTTCAATGTGTGGATGTGATCCACCACTTCGCTCACGTTGTCTGGATGGTTGGTGTCCTCATACGTCGGTCCGTCCATGCGTGAGCCGTTGTGGTTGATGCGGATCAGCCCCACGTCAAGCCAATTTGTTCCCGGCATCTGCCGCAGCGCCGGCAGGCCGTGCACAGAGGCGCCATGCGTGCGGATGGTTTTTTTCTGCTGCGCCTCAAGGATGCCCTCCTGCCAGCGTTTCGTAGTCTCTGGCCAGTCGGCCGAGTGCTGCCAATGCAGCAGCATGATGTCGAAATATTCCGTCTGCGAGATGCGGCGCAGTTCGTCGAACTTGGCTTGCGGATCGATATCCTTGTGGAAGGTGGTCACTTTACTCATCAGTTGATAGCTGTCGCGGGGCAAGCCTTTGAGGGCCTCGCCCAGCATTCCCGGTGTCTGGTAAGCCTCAGCCGTTTCAAAAAAGCGGATGCCCCGGTCATAAGCATAGTGGATCAGCCGCGTGAACTCCCGTTGTCCAAGAGCGGCCTGTACTGCACCACTGTCCGTGCCAGTTCCGAACGCCAGCCGCGTCACCTCGACTTTCGAGCGACCAAGTACGACGGTGTCGGTCGCAGTGCGCTTGGCGGCAACCAGCGGCGGAATTCCTACGGTGGCTATGGCTCCGGCGGCCAGACCGGTTTTGAGGAAACTACGGCGAGTGATCGGACCCATGTTGACCTCCGCGCGGCTTAGTCAGAGCGCCAGCCGCATGGGTGGATGTTAGCGCGGCGGGGTGGCCCATTCAAGCCCGGTTTTGGGTAGTGGTGCAGTTTGTATAGATTAGAGAAAATGATTCGTACTGGGGCACCCAAGATTTAAAATTAGCACTCCTGTCGAGCCCTATGGGCAAACGTTGGCGAATTGCCCGAAGCCCCCTCCAGCGACGTTCTAGCGTGAAGCAACTTTTTGATCTGGCCGTACGACAATTCTAGTGAGAACAGAAAGAAAGAAGGAGGATCCAATGTTAATCGCAGCGAGCCGTTCACTATCGATTCAAAGCGTTCCGCAAGCCGAGAACTTTCAAAACGCAGTTGCATCTGTACCGCCCGCCGCCTTGGAGACTCTGACTCCGCCGGCCGCCGATCCAAGCAAGGCTGTCGAGCCCGATGTGCACGCTCTTATGGTTCGCGACCAGTTGAGTCGTGGGGAAACGGTCGTTTCCCTCAATTCGCCGAGCACCTTTCCTGGAACCGCCTTACGTCCAGACATCGTGAATGCCAGCGAGAGTGTTGCGTCGGGAATTGGAAATGATTCAGCTCTGGGCGGACGTCTTGGAACCACAGGACTCCCACGCGATAGCAGATTCGACGATCCCAACGCCGCCTTCGACGAGCCAAACGCCGGGCTGCCGCAGATCGGTGGTTTTGACCCGGCGCATGACCTGAATATACCGGGCGGAGAAGCGCTAACGACAGTGGGCTCCTTGATTGTCTCCTGTGCCGTTGGGGCCGCGGGAGGAGCGAAGCTAGGTGGGGGATGGGGAGCCGCTGCTGGCTGCGCGGTAGGAGTCGCCACTGGGCTGGGACAGGACCAAGCGGCTGACGCAATCGATGCCTTCGTCGATTGGATCGCCGGAGGAGCGTCTCCGGACGAAGATATAACGACGGTGCCGATGGGCACGCCGCACGATATGGGTGTGTCTGGAGATCCGAAGAGCGATCCGAATCCTGATGGCGATGTCCAGGGTGGTTATACGCCGAAGTTTGCCGCTCCGTCTTTGAATTGGCTGAACCACCTTAACGTTAAGCCGGATGTGGGTGATCCAATCGGCGTCGATAAGGACGAACCGTCCAACATACTGCGGTTCTTTGGCCAGGCCGTCGATCCGAATCCCGATGCGGACAATGCGAATGATGGCGCAGCCATGAAGGCCATTCTATCCACTTCGGGCGCAGTCACCGACCCGACTCCGGGTGCAACTCTCAACATTCTCATGATGGGTACGTTGAGAGCCTGAAGCGTTGAGAACCGCGGCGCGTTTAACGGTTTTGTAAGCCTTGTCTTGGGACTAGACAAAAATACGGATTGAGTGGGCCCGTCAGGGTCCACGACAACGAAACGGGCCGCCCTTGGGCGGCCCGAAAATCTAACGCCGGAACGGGTCAGAGACCCGTTCCCACACAATCCATTAGTCTCCCGCTACTGGCTCTGCAACTTCCGGCTTCGCCGCCGCAGTGCCATTTCCGTTGCCGTTCGGTTTTACCAGCGCGCCTAGCGGGATGAATCCGTTCTCCGACGCTACCGGCTTCTCTTTCAGAACAACTTCGCGATAGAGCGATGCCATGCGGGCGTTGTAGGCTTCGTCGTTCTTTTGCGCGCCGCGCTGTGCGGCCTTGGCGTCGCGGGCCCGCATCTTCTCTTCGCCGGAATTCTTGGCGATACCTAGCTTATCCAGATCGTGCTGCTCTTCGATGGTGACCAGTTCATCCTTGAGCAGCAGGGAGTGGGCGGTGGTGTCCATCTTCACGTTCTTGCCGCCGGCAAAGATTTCGTGGCGGCCATGCTCCTCATACCACTTGGTTAGGGTGGCGGTCATGTGCATCTTTTCGATAATGTTCCGCCAGCCCACGCCGGTGTTGTAGGCGCAGAAGGAAATCTCGCCTTCCTGGGTGGCGTAGGGAATGATGCACTGCTCGGTCCGCCGGAAGTCGTAGTTGAACAGATCCTGAAACCACATGCCGGCGATGAACAGGAAGTTCCAGCGATCCTGGCGGCGCTTCATCACGTCGTCGATGGTGCGGTCCGGCCCAACTTTGCCGTAGTTCTTTCCGGTGGCGTTGAAGTTCTTGTCGAACTTCTTCAGCAGGTCCATCAGCTTGAAGTGCGTCGGCGCCTGAAACGGATCGTAGTTCTTCATCAAGCACAGCGCCATTCCAACGATGGTCAAAAACTTTCCGCGCGATGCATCGTTCACCTTCTGTATATCTTTCGCGAGCTGATCGCCCTTCAGGAACGCGGTGACCGGCACGGCTTCCTTGGTCTCCTTGTCGATCATAACCGCCATGCCAGTCCCGCAATTCGGGTGGCAACCGCAGCTTAGTTGGCCCCAGTCGTTGGTTGCTTCGTTGACGTGCATCAGGTCGGCCCAGTCGCTGAAGGTGCTCATGAAGCTGATGGGGAACCAGTCGCGCGACGGTTCGCCCAGGCCGGTTTGATTTTTAACGTCGTGCGCCAGATGCGAGAGGGTGTAGCGCTGGGCCTGGCGGCGGTCGTCGGTTACGGCTTCGTCGCGGCCGGTGAAGCTTACAGGTTGGAAGCTTAGGAAGCCGATGCGCTTGGGATTATCCAGCGCGAATTTGATGATGCGGCCTACCTGCTCATTGTTAATGCCGTTGACGATGGTCACTACCGGAACGATTTCCACCCCGGCGTTGTGCAGGTTTTCGATGGCCTTCAGTTTTACGTCGAACAGGTTGCCGACCTTGCGGTGGGCGTTGGCGGCGTTGCCGATGCCGTCGAATTGCAGATACGCGTAACGCATGCCGGCTTCGGCGGCCTGCTGGGCGAACTCGAAGCTCTTGGCGAATTCGATTCCGTTGGTGGCGGCCTGCACGCTGTTGTAGCCGACTTTGCGGGCGTAGCGGACGGCGTCCAGGAAATAGGGCGACAGCGTAGGCTCGCCGCCGGAGAACTGCACGCTCATCTGACGGCGCGGCTTGATGGTGATGGCGTTGTCGAGCATGGTCTTGATGTCGTCCCAGGTGAGTTCGTGGACGAAGCCGACTTGGTTCGCGTCCATGAAGCAGGGGTCGCACATCATGTTGCAGCGGTTGGTGAGGTCGATGGTGAGCACGGAGCCGCGTCCATACTTCACGGTGCTGGAGCCGTGGTGATGCAGCTTCTCGTCGTTGTGGGCGCGGATGTCGCGGCCGGGGAAGACGTCTTCGAGGTGCTTGGAGAATTCGGTGTCGATCGACATCACATCCTCGAAATGGCCGTGCTTTTCGCAGTCTTTGACCATGAGGATTTTGCCGTCGCGCTCGATGATTTGCGCTTTGATCTCGCCGACCTTTTCGTTGGAGAGAACTTCGACGGGGAGCTTGCCGTCGAGAATCTGCTGGCGGATTTCGGGCACGCAGCGGGGGCAGAGCGAGTCGGTGGCGCGCGGCCAGCCGAGCGGCGGCTTGGTCTTTTCGTAGGACTTGAGCAGCGGCTTATCGGACCATTTGGGCGTGGGCGAGGGATTCTGTTTGATCTTGTTCAGTCCGTTGAATACAACCCAAGCGCCTCGGGCGCCGTAAGTAACTACTTTCTCTACGTACTTGATCGGCTTGCGCATGTGTGCTCGCTTTCGAAAAACCGTCGTTGGCCGTTCGTCGTTGGTCGTTGGCTTTACCGTGTGGCTTCGGCTTTTTGCCTGGGCTTGCGGCTGGGAGATGCCAACGCCTTGCGAACGACTTGGCCTTGCGGCCTGAATCGTACCGTGAATCCCTGGGAGCGCCGGTTAGCGCCGTCCGTTTGTAGATTGACTCGACCTTATGTTATTGACCGCATGGGATTAGGGCACGGGGAACCCAATGAAAGGGGAAAAATGAGGGTTGGGCGGAGGAATGGAGCATTGGGCGGTGGGTAAGTGGTTGAAAAGGAAAGGGTAGTGTGGGGTGGACACTCCTGTCCGCCGCTTTGGACGTTGATTTTGTTCTCGCAACGCTCATCACGGGAGATTCTGTTCGAAGGAACGGCAACAGCAACAGCACCAACAGCAGCGGACAGGAGTGTCCGCTCTACATGTGCCAGTCATTTCATCGAAGAAGTTGCCGCTTTGCTACTTCACTACCAAAGTTAGGGCGATGGTTTGGCTTTGTGTTCCGCTGGTTGCGGTCACATGCACGATGTAGGTTCCAGGAGGTGTTCCGGTTACGACAGGGGGCGGTGGGGGAATGACTGAACTTCCTCCTCCGCCACAGCCGATCCAGAAGAGCAGCGGAAGAATAATAACGACGCCCAGCAGCGTTTTGCGGCGACGCAGGTGTGCTCCGAGAATCATCATGGGGAAAAATAGAATACTTGCGTAGAAGAGTCTCGACGCGCGAGTTTTCAGGAAAGAGCTGCTGCTTGCAGTCGCCACTGTTACGGTGAGGCTGGTTGATGGGGCGGTTGAGAAGTCGAATGAAACCGGCTGCAGGTTACAAGTCGAATGTTGAGGGGCGTCGCTGCAGGTGAATTGCACGAGGCCATGAAAACCGGTGGCCGCGGAAACAGAGAGGTTGTAGGTTGCGGTACCTCCGGCGCTGACGGTGGAGGTGGAGGAGTATCCGGACGCTGGCTGTAGGGCGAAGGCAGCGGTTCCGGTTCCCGTTAAAGTTACCACCGACTGGTCGGTTAAACCTGGATAACTGACGGTGAGCGTTCCCTGTTGCGGGCCCACGCTTTTCGGTTGAAACGCTACTTGAATAGCGCAGCCGATGAACGCGGGCATGGGATTGGGGCAGGGATTCGACGAGATTACGAAGTCCCCGGTGAGGCTCAGGGTGTAGGCCTGGGAACCGATGGGGCGTCCGTTGCCTATGGCCACGCCTTGAGAAGGACTGGTGCCGCCGACGGCAATGCCTGATCCGAAATCGAGGCTAACCGGAGTTACATCCAAAGGGGTGACTCCGGAGCCTGAAAGCGAGATGGATTGCCCGAGGACGCCACCGGAGAAACTGACGGTCATGGTGGCTGTCTCGCTGCCCACATGTAGCGGTGTGAAAGCTATGTGGACGGTGCAGCTTCCCGCGGCGACTACTTGTCCGGCACAATCGTCGGTCTGGGAGAAGTCGGATGGGGAAATGCTGATATCGGTGATGGGTATGGCAGAGGCGGAAGTATTGGTCAGGACGACATCATTGGTGAGGGTATGGCTGATGACCCAAGCTCCGAAATCAACTGCGAGGGGCGCGATTTGCACCAGAGACCCGATTTCACCGGTGGCAAAAAGAGTGGCCGAAGGACCGCCTGAAACCGCAAATGTCGCGGTACGGTCACCATTGGCAGTGGGCGTGAACTTTACTCCCACCACGCAACTCTGATGCGCTGGAAGGCTCGAAGTGCAGGTGCTGCCGCTCACGGTAAATTCAGTGGCTCCTTGAATGGAAACGGACGGGGCGGAAACCGCGATGTTGCCGGTATTCGTCAGTGTAATCACACGGGGGATGGCAATTCCGCCGACTAGTTGGTATCCGAACTCTACGTTCCTGGTGGAAAGCAAAATTTGCTGCGAACTTGGGAAAACCGTAACGAAGTAGTCCTGCACAAAGCCGCCAGTGCCCTGGTGAGAGGAGCTATTGATATTGGTGTCGTAGACGATGTGCAACTGGTCAGCGACGTTGCTGACCGGAGTGAGAGAAACTTGTACTGTGCAGCTCGCGCCCGAAACTAGTGTGCTGCAGTCGTTGGTTTGCGATACGTCTCCGCTAGTTATCACCGAGTCGACTTTTGAATTTTCGGTACCCAGGTTCCATATCTTCAGTGGGATGGTATTGGTGCTGGTCCCGGACAATTGTGGCGGGAAGACAAAATTCACGTCCTGAAAGATTGGCCAATCGCCGATGGGTTGGCCGGGGCTCGCGCCCGGCGGTAGGACTGGGCTGAAAGTTTGGGTTGAGGGTTGGGCATTGCTGGTAAGCGTGATGGATCCGGCTGCCAAATGTCCATTGGCGTCTGAAACAGTCAGAACGCACGAGCCGCCTGCGGGAACAATGGCGCCGCAGTTATTGACTTGCTTTGACAGTCCTGCGCCGAGGCTGATGTTGTTGATTTGCAAATCGGCCGAACCCACGTTGCGTAGAAGGAGAAAAGGCACAATGAGGTCAAAGCTTTTTGTGTTTGGGCTGGTAAGACTGATTTTCGGGCCGCTCGCGGGACTGATCTTGGCCAAGAAACTGCCGAAGCTAAAACTCAGCGGCGGTCCGCTCTGTGGTCCGACCAATACCGGGTCGGGGCTTAAGGGTAGAACCACGTCTTGTGGTCTCAATCCGGCGGCGAGATAAATGTTGTTGGTTGCATCGACCGCGATTGCAGTTGGAACCTGTTGAGTGACATGGCCGCCAAATTGGGAAAATGTCGCCAAGTTTCCGGTATCATCGATCTCCGCAAAGAACCCTCCACTGGAAACGTCCGAAACGACGGCGTTCTTAGCCGCCAAGGAATACGTCATTCTGACTCCAGTCACATAAATGTGGTTGCGTGAGTCAATCGCCATTGCGGAGGGAATTCCGTCCCCCAAATAAAGCGAGTACTTCAGTTGGGTAAGGCTGGGGTCGATGGCGGTGGCGAACATGTGGTTACCCGAAATGCCGGCAGGGTTAGGGCAACCGGATGCGCGGCATCATTCAGGGCGTATGGATAGTCCAGAGCGTCGGTATAACCAGCCAAGTAGATAGTTCTGTCGCTTCCGATTTTCATTCCGGTGAGTCCATCAGGCTGCTGTGTGCCGATGCCGCCAAAGAGAGTCGAAAACAGCACAGTCCTGCCGTCCGGGGCAAACTCTGAAAGGAAATATTCACCCTGTCCCCATTGCCATGGCTTAACCAGCGGAGTATCTGGACCTGAGAGTCCAGCCATAAAGATGTTACCGGTGGAGTCCAGCGCTATTTCCGTAGCCATAGAAACAGGAAAATAGCTGGCAAAGATGAAGCTGGTCCCGGAGGGGTTGAGCTTCGCGAAAAAGCCTGCACTGCCGCTACTCAGGGTTGACTGGTAAGCATTTACAGTCATCAATGAACTGTCAGCGGCGAGCCCGGCAACATAAGCATTGCCGTTCGAGTCGACGGTGATGCTGCGGGGCAGTACTTGTCCTGAAGCCAGCAAGGTCGAGTATGCAAGTGAACCATCCGAGGCCAGCTTGCTGACGAATCCCGCATTGCAAAGGTTGGGACCGCAACTGCCAAAGTTAGAAGATGTGACCGGAAAATCTGGCGCGTTCGTCTGCCCCGTCACATAAGAGTTCCCCTGGAGGTCAAAAGCCAGGGCCTGAACAATGCTGGTGCTCGAGGCGGGGAGATAGGTGGAGTACAGAATGCTGCCGTCCGCAGGATTCAGTTTGGTTACGAAAATCTGACTGAGACCGTTCGGGTTGCGCCCTACTCCATGCACCACGGGATAATCGGTGGCGCCAGCTTGTCCCGCAATGACCAAGTTGCCATTGGAATCGAAACCGGAAGCGCCAACGACTACCGCATTGTTGAATGTTCGAATAGTTGAATACTCAACGACCGGGTCGATAACCAACTTCGCGGAAGGATCAAACTTTCCGGTGTCTAGTCCGAGAATATTGTCGTTCGAAAGGCGGTAGCTTACGGGAACGGGCACTTTGACGCCAGATTTCATCTGGTATGCCTGGGGAGGCAACAAGCGCCATGTCTCCGCCCCGGAGACGATATTCGCGGCACCATCTTTGTCGATGGAGACCTTGGCAGGGGAATCTACCTGCAACAAAATATCGCCGACCTGACCGCCCGTGACCTCGAAATCGAACTCCAACTGGTCTTCCCGACCGTGAAAGACCAGGTCGATTCCCGGATAGACTCCCGGATACCGGACTGCGCGAAACATTGGAATGTGCTGAAGCCAGTCTTTTTGGTTCTCGGAGCGGTAGTAATTTGCGAAGCCTCCGGTGGGAGACTCCCCTGCAGCGACGGTTTGCGCCGATCGAAGCAGCTGGACATGCACCGCCGCCTGAGTAGGAGAGGTTAGTACAATGCCATCGTCCGTGAGGAAAAGAGGGCCACGGGACGAACGCGCTAGAAAGCGCACCACTTGCGAAGCTTGACCGCGGTTCGGTTCGAAGTTGAGGGGAGTGCGAAAGGCAGGCAAATCGGTGGCGCCCACCAATACCGGAGCGACCATCGAAACCAAAGAGAGAAGTAGCCGAGAGAATGACATAAGCTCTTCCAGATTCCGTGTGTGCGCTTTTGAGGATTTTTTTATAAGAGACGGGGAAGAGGATTGTACTCGCTATGAGATTCCCTCGCAATAGTGTCCCCGATAGATTACGGAATGGTCCGGAAGTCGGCATGGAATGCGGGTAGGGATGTTTCGACTGCGCCGGCGCTTCGCATTCGCGAAGCTCCGGCTCCGCTCAACATGACAGGGGTAGCGGGTAGTTGGTTTCCAGACCTCAGTTTCCAGTGCTCGGTTCTCAGATCGTTGTCATTGGGCTGCGCTTGGGCGGCGTTTTCTTTGTCTGGGTGGCTGCTTGCGGGCTTCGCGGAGCAAATGCCAGGCCTCGCGATATTGTTCGAAGCGGGAGCAGCGAGCGCCGTCGGGGTAGAAGCGCAGCATGGGAGACGGCATGCAGGCGGCGACGGGGAGCACGTACCAGATGTCGCGGGGTACGACGTGGGCGACCAGGAAATCGATGTCGCAGGCGGTATAGGTGGCGCGGCCTTTGCCGACGGAGTAGGCGGCGCGGACTTCATAGGCGCGGGCGCGGGTGATTTCGGTGCACTTGATCTGCACGCGCCAGAAAAATTCGGGAGAATTTTCTGTGGCGCAGGCGACGATGAAGTCGTAGCGCTCGCTGTCGCCCCAGGGCTTGGCGACCCTGAAGCCCAAGCCGGTGGCTTTCAGCAGAAAAGCAGCTTCGGAATATTCTCCGGTGCGCTTGGTGTTTTTGCGCTGGGGTGAGGGCTGCAGGATGGTTTCGGACTGGCTATTGTCTTTATCTTCGTGGCGCATGGACTTATGACTCCTGAGTTAAATGCAATAAAAAAGGCGCAGCTTTTGGGCTGCGCCTTTATTTTCCTTCTACTTCTAGAGTAGCAAATTAGATAGGGAAAATGGGACATGGTTGGGAAGTTTATTTTGTGAATAGGGTGAATGAGTTAGGAGGAAATCGGTGGTTTGGGGGGCTTGACAAGATTGGGGGAGGTGCAACGGGAATGGTGCAATTGCGGGAAGGACTGCGCGGAACCTGTCCATTGGAAATCGGCGATTCGATGTTCATTCGTCACATTCAAGGAAGTGGAACTTGAGCAACAATCGCAACGGGAAGCTGTCGTGAGTCGAACGTGTGGGTGTGGACCCAGGTTCTGATGGTCGGGCGTGACATGCGAAATGGCCCCGTAGCTCAGCCTGGATAGAGCACTAGGTTCGCACCTTAGAGGTCGTGAGTTCGAGTCTCACCGGGGCCACTCCCGAAAGTTATCTGAGGGGAACGCATGCCGCTTGACTTTGGTGCGTGTGGAGCGCGAGACTTGGAGTGTAAGGTGCGAACCTAGGAGTTTGTCTAGGATTGAGCTTGAGAGGGCGGCTACCAGAGCCGCCCTTTGGTGTTGATGGGCTCGGTATTGAGTGAGACCATAAGGACTAAGGTTGAACATGGCGAAAGCGAGATCAGTGGTCATTCCGAAGCTTTCCAGCGAGGCCGAGGAAGCGGCTTGGCGGGACGATCACCGTTCCGACATCGAAGCCGAAATACGGCAGCGGATGAAGCAAGGCGACCTTCTGTAAGGCGGGTTGCCCCCATCTGCGCCGGAAGTATGACTCTGGAAAGGAATTGCTCAAGCTTCAGTCTTGGGTGCACCGAGTTTGCCTGCTTTTGGCAAACCTGGGGCCGGCTCGAAGCCACAGGCCACAACCGATAGAGCAGTACCGCCCGCAGGGTCGCGCGTCTCGAAAACCGCGAGACGCGGGGCACCCCCGGTTTTCAACGTTCGTTCCAGAGGACGCGGTAGAAGAGGGCCACCCGCCTCACTTCGAGCCCGGAGGCACAACGCCGTTCATGCGCAGATACTCGACCATCTGCCCGTAGTGGTCGTATCCATGAGCAGAAATGAAAGATGCGACGACCGACCGCGTGTGCAGACCGTCGACACCGTCAATAGCGGTGTAGGCATTCTCGGGAGTAATCGTCGCGAGCGCCTTGTGTGCATAGGCGAAAGAATCCGCAGCCGCCTTCAGGAGTGCCTCCTTCGTCGTCAGACCGTCAATGCTTTTCGGGTCAACCGGCATCTTCTCCTCGAGAATCTTCGAAGCGAAGTAGTAGTTCGCCGTTGTGACATGCGATATTTCCTGCGCGAACGTGCGAACCCCGTCATACTTTGCGCCCTGCGAGGCGGTAAAGGTTGCCGCAGTAGGCGCAAAGCCGTATTTGTCCGCAGGCATCGCCTGCGCGACTCCCATAAACTCATGCTCGAAGAGGTTCAGCAACTCATTCTGCGCCTGCACCGGCGACATTTGGGTGCCGGCGGCCACCTTCGCACTGATTGAACCCGTTTGCGCAGAGGCCGCGAGCGTACAGCCTCCTAGAATCAAAGCGGTGCAAACATACCGGAGACGCATAGATCACCTCACTGGCAAATTTGCTCAACAGTCTAGCAGAGGCCTGTAAGTGGCGGGTGGCCCACATCTGTGCCGGAAGCATAACTCTGGAAAGGACCGCTCAAGGTTCAATCTTGGGTGCCCCGGGTTTGCCTGCTTTTGGCAAACCTGGGACCCGGCTCGAAGCCACAGACCACAACCGATAGAGCTGTGCCGCCCGGCAGGGTCCCGCGTCTCGAAAAGCGCGAGACGCGGGGCACCCCCGGTTCTCTCAACGTTCGTTCCAGACGACGCGGTGGGAGTGGGCCACCCGCCCAACCTCGAATACAAGGAACTGGCTAAGGCTGCCTAGCAGGGCCGGCAGGCGGTACATCCTGCTTCGTCACGGGGGGGCATGAATCGCTAATGTTTTGGTACTCGTTATTTTTTGCGGCTCCCATGTTCGCGATTGGTATCCCTCCCGTTCCGTTACACACGTCTTTGTAATGGTTACCTTCGGAAACACCGCCGTTGTAAATTGTATATTTGGAGCCAAACCCATTTGCGCTCACGTCACGTACGCCAGAGATAATGCTATCCCGCATGCCGTAACCATTGCGATTCGCCGTGACCTTTTTGGCCACATTGGACGCGGCAGGCTTCGATTGTGACGGTACAGAACCGATTGCTGCGTCTGCAACCGCAGACTCAACCTGTGTAGCATCTGCCATCCCTTTAATCTTCCATACGAATATCCACACGAGCATTAATCCGACCGCGATTGTTAAAGGTATTGCTATGTAGAACGAAACTCTTTTTTTCCGCTCAGGATGATCGAATAAGCCGGCCCTATACGCAGCAACAATAAATACACAGAACGCTAAACCCATTGCAACCTTTGATGACAGAAGAGCGCCAATCGCTAAGAGCACGATACCAACTCCTGTCTGACTGAGGGCACTCTCAACAAAGTCCCATAGTTTCCTCCTGAAGGTCTTAGGCTCAGCGACGACCATCTGAGGAAAGCCGCCGCCGACCTGACGCTCTGGGTGCTTGTGATACCAATTCTTGCTGTGATAGCCTTGGCTTTCCACAGAACGAACCTCCGTATAGACCCCTGATTACCTAATAATCAGGCGTAAAACCCTAAATACGAAGGTATTATACCTTGTACCAGCACAATCCCGTTTATTTGTTATTTAGTTTCTTATACTTGCATAAGATTTGACGGCTCTGTCCAGTCTCGGCCGCGAGCGAATCGAAAGCGAATAACTGGTGTTGCGTGGATCAAGAACCTCGTGCGCATGAAGGAGTGGTGGTTGTGCCCTTTGGGCTCTATTGCTGGTTTTGTTTGTACCCCGGACTTACGTCCGGGGCTAATCTGTTTCGCTCCTTCGGAGCTGGGTTTGTGGGGGTGCGGGGCGCTTCTCTGTGGGATAAATCTTCTGCGGATTCTTGGGGAGGGTTCGGGCGTGCTGGTAGGGATGTTTCGACTGCGCCGGAGCTTCGCTACGCTTGCTCCGGCTCCGCTCAACATGACAGCGGTGGCGGTTGCTTTCCCACTGGCGATGTACCTCAGGGGCTGAAGCCCGAATGTTTTCGTGATCGCTGGTGGCACCGCTGAAGCCGTGCCCTGATACGAATCATGTTGGTCGTTTGGGGCACCCGCGGTTGAGTGGATCGCGAACCTCGTCCGCGTGAGGAGTGGTAGTTGCGCCCTTTGGGCGCTTGTGCTGGTTTTGTTTTTACCCCGGACTTACGTCCGGGCTAAGTTGTTTCGCTCCTGCGGAGCTGGGTTTGTAAAGGTGGGTGGCGCTTCTCTCTCGGATAATTCTTCTTTGGATTTTTCGCGTGGCTCGGGGTGCGGTAGGGATGTTTCGACTGCGCCGGAGCTTCGCATTCGCGAAGCTCCGGCTCCGCTCAACATGACAGGGGCGGCGGTTGCTTTCTCACCGGCGACCCTCGCAAATCTGCCCCGAGGTTTGTCTAGTTGAACATCGCCCGCAATCTCTGCCACGCTGCCAGCGCCGCCGCGTATCTGCGATCCATCTCGTACGCCGCCCGATAGCACGCCTTGGCCTTTGCCCACTGGCGCCGATGCTCGTACACACGCCCAAGGTTGAAATGCGGATAACAGCGCGCCTCGTAGCGTGGCGCCTTCATCGCCTTTTCAAACCAGGGAATGGCTTCCTCCCATTTCTCTTGTTCAATTAGATAAGCCCCGATATCGTTGTAAGGATTGCCGAAGTCGGGATCCACCTGGATGGCTTCCAAACATTCGGAGATGGCGCGGGCGTAGTCGCCGAGGAATGAGTATGTCCAGCCGCGGAAGGTGTAGGCCTCGGCGGTGGGGAAAGCGGCAATCGACTGGCTGTAGAGTTCGATGGCCTGCTGGTACTCGCCCGCCATTTGCAGTTCGTAAGCTTTCTGGAAGTACTCGGCGGCGGATTGGCGGGGATCGGCGGCGCACATAACGGACCTTATGACTGAACTCAAGAAAGTTTATCGGAAATCGTGGTTTCGGCTTTGCACAGCAGGCCTGGTGTGGCTTGCTCTGGCGTCGTGCTTACAGATCGCGTGGGCGCAGACGGCTGAGGCGCCGCCGGCTCCAAGTAGTCCTCCGTCCGCGGCTTCTCCGGCATCTCCGCAAAACCCAGAAGCCGCGGGCGAGGGCGCCCGCGCCACACCGGCCACACAGGATCAGAAGAGCGCCGGGGCCGGCGAAAAGAAGATTTCCCCTAAGGAAGCTCAGGAACTCTTCCACGAGGTCGACGAGATTCTGAAATTCGCCAGCACCGATTCGGGCTTGCCGTTGAAGCACAACGTCAAGCGCAAGCTCACCAGCCGCGACGAACTGGTCGCTTACATGACCAAGCACATGTCGGAAGATAAAGACGCGCAGCGCTTGCGCCGCTCCGAACTGGTGCTGAAGAAATTCGGACTGCTGCCCGCGGATTTCAATCTGGAGAAGTTTCTCGTGGCCATGCTGCGCGAGCAGGTTGCGGGTTACTACGATCCGAAGACGGAAACCGTTAATCTACTGGACTGGGTGGACGTGGATCAGCAGCGTCCGGTGCTGGCGCATGAGTTGACGCACGCGCTGCAAGACCAGTCGTTCGGCCTGGAAAAATGGATGAAAGCCGGCGACACCGATCTGGACGACAAAAAGCAGATCACCGCGGCCGACATTGAGGCGGATGAAATCAGCACGGCGCGGCAGGCGGTGGTCGAAGGCCAGGCCATGGTGGTGCTGGTGGACTACAT
Organism: uncultured Acidobacteriaceae bacterium; assembly: GCA_963735545.1. GTDB lineage: Bacteria > Acidobacteriota > Terriglobia > Terriglobales > Acidobacteriaceae > PALSA-270. The sequence goes on along the minus strand of CAVTLU010000014.1, from coordinate 151,901 downwards.
GCTGGCGCCCATGGGCGCGACTCTGGTCAAATCGCCGCAGGTAGTGGCTGCGTTGAAAGATGGCATGTTAGTAGGCACGGCTGACTCGGTCGTGTTCCGCGACGCGCCCATCTATCTCAAAGAGGCGCTCACGTTTCCGTATCGTTATGGTTTGGACTTCGAAGCGGCGCTGCTTACCGAGAGCGGGAAGCAGAAAGCCTTTGCGGGAGCGTTCAGCGATCCGCCTCGCACCACGCGCCAGATCATGGAGCCGCAGACCTACCTTTCGGGCGAGCGCCTGGAGCCTTTGCCGGTTCCGGATTTCAACCAGATATTTCAGAATTACGATCGCTTCGATGTTGGCGCGATTGGAGAATTCGATGTTGCCGTGCTGGTCGATCAGTATGCCGGCGCGGATACGTCGCACATTATGTATCCGCACTGGCGCGGCGGGTACTACTACGCCGCCATTCCCAAGGGCAATCCCTCCGCTCCGCTGGGCCTGCTATACGTTTCACGCTGGGATGACGCGGAAAAGGCTGCGGTGTTTGCGGGAATTTACGCCAAGGCGCTGAACAAACGTTATCTGCACCTGCACGGCGTAATGGAAAATGGGAGGAAGCCGGCGGATAATCCCGGCGGCCTCGAAACTCTGACCGGCAAAAACACCTGGCTGACGGAAGCCGGGCCGGTGGTGATCGAGGTGAATGGAGACCGCGTGATGGTGACTGAAAGTCTGGATGGACCCACGACGGAGAAGCTGGAGCAGGCAGTGCTGGGCGTGCCGGTGACGGCGAATTAGGGATGGACCGGCCCAACTTTGTCATTCGCACTTTGCTTTGTCATTCCGAGCGCAGCGAGGAATCTGCTTTCTGCCGGCATTCGAGGAAGAGCCGCCTTCTCCTCGAAGTGCGCGAGACGAGACCCCCAATTCCTTCGGCCTTTGGGCGATACATCTGCTGTTCCGCAGCTGCGGCAGAAAGCAGATTCCTCGCTTCGCTCGGAATGACAATCCGGCGGATTGAAAATTAAATGGAAACAGGATACAGCACCGCTGCCCGATTCCTTCGGTTCTGTATAATCACACTTTTGTTCTTGACTCAATCGAGGAGGGCTTTTGCCGCAGGCGGAAATTGGCATCATCGGGGGTAGCGGGCTCTACTCCATGCCCGGCCTCAGCAAGACGAAAGAGGTTCGTCTAAAGACGCCCTTCGGACAACCTTCCGATGCCTACGTTCTCGGAACGCTCGAAGGCCGCAAGGTAGCTTTTCTCGCGCGCCACGGCCGCGGACATCGCATTCTGCCCAGCGAATTGAATTTCCGCGCCAATATCCACGGCTTCAAGCAGCTCGGGGTTGAACGGGTAGTTTCAGTCTCCGCGGTCGGCTCGCTGAAGGAAGAACACAAGCCGCTAGAGTTTTTGATCCCCGACCAGTTCTTCGATCGCACGCGGCATCGCATCGATACTTTTTTCGGCAGCGGCGTTGTGGCCCACATTGCTTTCGCTGACCCCATCTGCCACGAGCTTGCCCTAACGGCCGAAGCGGCGTGCCGGCAGGCCGGCGTCACCGGGAAGCTTGGCGGAATCTACATCTGCATCGAAGGCCCGCAGTTCTCCACCAAAGCTGAATCGAACGTTTATCGCGCCTCGGGCATGGACGTGATCGGCATGACCAATCTGCAGGAAGCCAAGCTCGCGCGCGAGGCCGAGCTTTGCTATGTAACTGTGGCCATGGTGACCGATTACGACTGCTGGCATCCCGATCATGATTCGGTAACGGCGGACCAGATCGTGGCCGTACTGCTGAAAAATGCGGACAACGCCGCCAAAGTGCTGCGCGCCATCGTAGCTACGATGCCTCGCGAGCGAGGCTGCAAGTGCGGATCAGCTTTGGCTCACGCCATTGTGACCGATCATGCCAAGATTCCCGCAGCCACCCGGAAGAAGCTGAAACTCATCTTAGGAAAGTACTTGAAAGCCAAAAAATCATGAGCATACTTGCCGTCGGATCGATCGCCTTCGATTCCATCGCCACGCCTGCCGGGAAAGCGGACAACGTACTGGGCGGCTCCGCCACATATTTCTCGCTTTCCGCCAGCTACTTTACCGAGGTTCGCGTGGTTGCAGTGGTGGGCGAGGACTTCACCGCTGAACACGAAAATGTACTGAAGAAACGCGGCGTCGACACTCGCGGCATCGAGCGCGCCCAGGGCAAGACATTTCGTTGGGGCGGTCAATATATGGGCAGCATGAACGAAGCCAAGACCGACTTTACCGAACTGAATGTCTTCGAGAAGTTTCAGCCGCGCATTCCCGCGGAGTACAAGAACTCAGAATTTCTTTTTTTGGGCAACATTCATCCCACGCTGCAGACTGCGGTTCGGCGCGAAATGGACGCTGTGCGGCTGACCGGCGGCGATACCATGAACTTCTGGATCAACGGATCGCGCTCCGATCTCTTGGAGACTCTGAAGCTGGTGAATGTGCTGCTGATCAACGATACCGAAGCCAAGATGCTGGCGGGGGAAGCCAATCTGCCGCGGGCCGCGCTCAGAGTCCTCGCCATGGGGCCGCAGGCGCTGGTCATCAAGCACGGCGAATATGGGGCGACGATTTTCTTTCGCGAAGGGGCTTTCGGTATCGGCCGCCATCCCTTCCGCGCCCCCACTCTGCCCATTGAAGAAGTGAAAGATCCTACCGGCGCGGGAGATTCTTTCGCAGGCGGATTCATGGGCTACATCGCGTCGCAGGAGCAGTTAACTCGCGAGGTCCTGAAGCGCGCATTGTTCTATGGCGGCGTGATGGGATCGTTTGCCGTGGAACGCTTCGGCACCGAACGGCTGCAGTCGCTGACTCGCGAAGAGATCGAAGCCCGCTTTCAGGTCTTCCGCGAACTGACCCACCTCGAATGAGCGAGCCAGCGAACCAGCGCTGGGATTTCGAGACCACGCTGGTGGTTTGGCTGTCGGCCTGCGTCTCGGTCGGGTTCTTTCTCTTCTATTTCCGGCATGGCGAGGTCTTGCTTTACGGCGATGCTGTAGCCCACATCAACATCGCGCGCCGCGTCTTCGACTCCCGCACTCCTGGGCTTCTGCAACTGGGGACAGTGTGGCTGCCGCTTCCGCATTTGCTGATGATCCCTTTCGTCTTCTCCAATCAGATGTGGCAGAGCGGCGGCGGAGCCTCGATCCCGTCGATTTTTGCCTACATGTTGGGGACGGTTGGCATTTTCCGCCTGCTGAGAAGCTCGCTCAGCTGGAATTCATTCGCGAGCACTCCAGCCAGAATCGCGGCCTGGACTGCCGCGCTGATCTACGGCGTCAACCCTAACCTTCTTTATATGCAGAGCACCGCCATGACCGAAGCTTTGTATCTGGCTTTCTTCATATGGGCGGCGGTGTACTTCAGCGAATTCGTCCAGACATCGCGAGCTTCGGGCGCAGACGCATCTTCGTCGCTCACCAAGTGCGGACTCTGCCTGGCCGGAGCTTGCCTCACGCGCTACGAGGGATGGTTACTGGCTGTGGCGATGGGCGTGGCGGTGTTGTTCCTGAGCTTCAGAGCCGAACACAATGTTGTAGGCTCGCGCCGGTCCGTCGTGAGATTCATCTTGCTGGCCGCTGCGGTTCCCATCCTCTGGTTCGCCTATAACGCGATCGTTTACCGCAATCCTCTGGAGTTTGCCAACGGGCCCTATTCCGCGAAAGCGATTGAGCAGAAGACGGCGGCGCCGGGCGCTCCTCCGCATCCCGGAACAAGCCATCCGTTGGTCGCCGCTATTTATTTTCTCAAGTCGGGTGAGATGAATTTGGCGGAAGGAAACTGGGGAAGGCTCTGGCTGCTGTTGGCGTTGGCCGGCACGGCCGGCAGCCTTGTGCAGATTTGGCGGCGCCGAGGCAAGGCGTTTGCCGGGGCTGACGGTTCACCGCCACTGTGGCCGCTGCTTATGCTCTGGGTTCCGCTGCCGTTCTACACACTCTCCATCGCATATGGTGGAGTGCCGATTTTTCTTCCAGTTTGGTGGCCCTACTCCATTTACAACGCGCGCTACGGACTCGAACTGCTGCCTGCACTCGCGGTTTTTTCCGCGCTGGCGGCATATTTCGTGGCGAGTTTTCTACATACTGCGCGGAGTAGAGTAATTCTAGCGGCGAGCCTCGTGTTGCTGATTGGTGCGAGCTACGGCTTCGTCTGGCGAGCGCAGCCGATTTGCTTCCGCGAAGCCTGGATCAATTCGCGCACTCGCCTGGCCCTCGAGCGTGAGTTGGCGTCGGTCTTCGCGAAACTGCCGCCCGATACCACGTTTCTCATGTACTTAGGCGATCACGTAGGAGCACTCGAACGTGCGGAAATTCCCCTGCGAAGCGTGATCTACGAAGGGAATCACCGCACCTGGAAGCAGCCTTCGGACCCGGACGGCCTTTGGGAACGTGCGCTGGCTCATCCCGAAAAATATGCCAGCGTCGTGGTGGCATTCGATGGCGACGCCGTCTCTAGTGGAGTGAATAAGCAGGATCTGATTCCAATCGCGGTCATCCACGTCGCCGGACAACCGCGCACAACAATTTATGCGACGCACACCGCCGTGCAGTGAGCAAATCAGACCAACCCGGCCTGCATCCTCCCGGTTAACTCCCCGCGTTCGATCGCAGAATTGCTGACGGTTTCGCGGTGATAGAATCCAACCACTTCTCATAGCAATCGAACTTATGCATCCGATCCGGCACTCGAGGGACGCGCTTCGCCACGAAATCAGCGTGGTGCAGTTGGCGGGAAGGCTGGCGGAATCCGCACGAATCTCTCAACAGGAATGAACTCTTCATCCACTTCCATGCCTTCCCCATCCATTCCCTTCGTGAAGGCCAGCGCATGCGGCAATGACTTCCTCATGATTGAAAGCGCGTATGCGCCGCCGGATATCGTAAGCTTCAGCCGGCGGATTTGCGATCGCCACCAGGGCGTGGGCGCGGACGGCGTAGAGTGGCTGTTTCCAGCGGAGGATGCCGACGTGTGCGCGCGCTTATTCAACGCCGACGGCTCGGAAGCGGAAATCTCGGGCAACGGCACGCGCTGCGTGGCCGCCTATTTGTGCGCCGAGAAGGCCAGGGAGAAAGTGACGATTCGCACCGGCGCGGGACTGAAGACCTGCACCCTGACGGCTCGCAGCGATACGCAGTATGAGTTCGAAATTGCCATGGGCGTGCCGCAGGTTGGAGATGAGCTTGCCATCAAGCTCGCCTCGCGCCAGGTGCGAGGTATTCCGGTGTCCATGGGCAATCCGCATTTTGTCATTTTTGTGCGGGAGTTTGTTCCGGGATGGCAGGCTGAGGCGGCTGAAATTGGCCGCCATCCTGGCTTCAAGCATGGCATCAACGTCGAGTTGGTCACGGTTCGCGATCAAGGAGAATATTGAGGCTCGATTTTTCGAGCGCGGGGTCGGGGAGACGCAGTCTTCCGGCACCGGCTCATGCGCCTCCGCGGTGGCCGCGATTTTCACCCAGCGAGCCCAATCGCCGTTGCAGGTTCATGCCCCCGGGGGGGCGCAGATCGTACGCTGGGACGAGGAAATATTTCTGCGTGGCCCGGCGCAGCTCATCTGCCGCGGTGAGTTTTTTATTTAGCCGATTAGGAGGTTTGGGCGGAGCGAGACCTCACGCTGAATTGTCATTCCGAGTCGCGGAGCGACGAGGAATCTTGCTTTTTGCTGGCGCCGCAAGAAAGCAGGTTTCTCGCTCCGCTCGAAATGGCAAATTGAGATGGGCTGTTAGGATTAAATGAACATGATCCACCAAACCCCACGCCTGAAGCCGCTCCCCCTCCAACCGGGCGACACGGTGGGCATTGTGGCGCCGGCCAGCAACATCCGCCGCGACCACCTCGACGCGGGGTGCGAGCGCTTGCGCGATTTGGGATACAAGCCGTTTTATTTCGATTCCATCTTCGACCGGGAACTTTACTTCGCCGGATCAGTCGAGCGCAGAGCTCGTGAGATGGAAGAGATGTTTACCCGCGATGAGGTGCGGGCAATCGTATGCGCCCGCGGCGGTTACGGAGCCAACTACCTTCTCGGAGTACTCGATCTTATGAAGATCGAGCGCCATCCTAAAATCTTCGTCGGCTATAGCGACATCACCACGCTGCTCACTTACTTTGCCGACACGGCTGGCTTTGTTACTTTCCACGGTCCCATGGTTGCCAAGGACTTTCCCCTGGCGGACGGTGTGGATGTGACCTCTTGGAACGCCGCGCTGACCGGGCTCTCCGAGTGGGCCCTGAATCTTGGGCCGGAGTCGGGCGTAAAGCCGCTGCTCGAGGGCTCGGCGGAAGGGATTCTCTACGGCGGCTGTCTTTCGATGCTGGTGGCTTCACTGGGCACGCCCTATGAGATCCGCACCGCAGGCACGATCCTGTTCATCGAGGACGTTGCCGCCAAGCCGTTTCAGATCGACCGCATGCTGATGCAGTTAAAACTGGCCGGCAAGTTGGCCGATGTGCGCGGCATAATCTTCGGCGAGATGCTGGAATGCACCCAGAACAAAGATCAGGGCTACACCTTGGAAGAAGTAGTGTTGCGGGTGGTTTCCGATTTGAATGTGCCGGTCGCTTTCGGGCTGCGCTCCGGCCACGTGTCACGGCAAAACGTCACGCTGCCGATTGGAGTCCGCGCAGCGTTGAAGGTCGAGAGCAGGGAAGTGAGCCTGAAGATTCTGGAGGGCGCGACGACGCAGGCGGCAATTGTCTCGCGCTCCGCTACTTAATACTTTGTCATTCCGAGCAAAGCGAGGAATCTGCTTTTGCCGGCAGCGGCACAGTAGCGTAGGTTGATCATGACCGAAAAAAAACACATTCACCTGATCGGCATCTGCGGAACCGCAATGGCCTCCCTCGCCGGCATGTTGCAGCAGCGCGGCTTTCACATCACCGGCTCGGACGCGGCCGCTTATCCTCCGATGTCCGACTTTCTGGCGTCGCTCAACATTCCGCTGGCACAGCCCTTCGCCGCCAAGAACCTTGAACCGCGGCCGGATTTGGTCGTCGTCGGCAATGCCATCTCACGCGGCAACGTCGAACTCGAGGAGGTGCTGGACCACCGCATCCCATTCTGCTCGCTGCCGCAGATATTGCACGACGAGTTTCTGCGCGGGAAAGAAGTGCTGGTGGTGGCCGGAACCCACGGCAAGACGACGACGACATCGATGCTGTCCTGGATTTTCGATAGCGCGGGAATGCAACCCTCATTCCTGATCGGAGGCATTGCCGAGAACTTCGGCAGCAGCTTCCAACTCGCCTCCGGTAAACACTTCATAATCGAGGGCGACGAGTACGATTCTGCGTTTTTCGACAAGGGTCCGAAGTTCCTGCACTATTTTCCTGACGGTGTGATCCTCACCTCGGTGGAGTTCGATCACGCCGACATCTATAAGGATCTCGACGCGGTCGAGACTGCGTTCAAGCGGCTGGTAAATCTCGTTCCGCGGCGGGGACGCATCGTTGCCTTCGATTCCGGCGAAAGCGTGCAACGCTGCATCGCGCGAGCGCTGTGCGCGGTGGAACGTTACGGCGGAACCGCCAACGCCGACTGGAGAGTTGCGAACCTGCGGCTGGAGCCGGAGCGCACCACTTGGTCTATTGTGCGCAACGGCGCGCCCTGGGGCGATTTTGAGTACAGCCTCGGCGGCGAATACAACGTGTGGAACGCCACCGCCGCGGCTGCCCTGGCCGCCGGATGCGGCATTCCGAAAGAAGCCATCGCCGCCGCGTTAAAAACTTTCAAGAGCGTGAAGCGGCGCCTGGAGGTCCGTGCGCAGGTCCACGGAATCACTATCATCGATGACTTTGCCCATCATCCCACCGCCATCGCTGGTACGCTTACCGCCTTGCGGTCGCGCTATCCGGGATCACGGTTGTGGGTGATTCTCGAGCCGCGCTCCAACACCCTGCGCCGCAATGTGCTGCAAAACGATCTGGCAGAAAGTCTCGCGCTGGCCGACGAAATCGTGATCGCGAACGCTTTCAGGTCGGAAGTAATTCCCGAAGCCGAGCGCCTGGACTTGGCGGCGGTGGTCTCACAAATCCAACGGCACGGGCGGCAGGCGCGAACCATGCCCGACGCGGATTCCATCGTGGAAGCGATCGGCCCGGAGATGCGCCCAGGCGATGTGGTTGCGATTCTCTCCAACGGCGGGTTTGGCGGAATCTACGAAAAGCTGCCGCAACGGCTGCGGGCCTTAGCCGGAAGCGCCGCGCAGGCCTCGGCGAAAGCGTGATGCGCGCCTGCAACTCAATGCCAACTTCGCCGCGTTCCTTTTTGCCGCGCCCCTTCCAGAATTGTCATTCCGAGGAGCGTAGCGACGAGGAATCTGCGGTAAGGCGCCCTCTGCAAAAATGCAGGATGCTCTCCGGATTCAAAAAAAAGCACGACCCGTCGTCATCCACCTCTTCCTAGCCCTGTGCCTGATTGTCAAAGGAATATCCTCAGCCGCACAATCACCGCCGCCGCCGCCGATCCGCTACACAGTCTCACTAGCTCACCCCGAGCGACATCTGGTGCAGGTGAAAATCGCACTGCCACCCGGCGCCCCGGAGCGTGATCTGCAACTTCCGGTCTGGAACGCGCTCTACCAGATCCGGGATTTCTCCCAATACGTGGTGTGGATACGAGCTTACAGCGCCGTGGGCCAACCACTCACGGTTCGTCTGCAAGATAAGAGCCGATGGCGGGTGGAGGGAGCGGAACACGGCGCGTTAGTGCAGTACCAAATATTCGCCGACGATCCCGGCCCCTATGGCGCGCAGTTGAACCCGCAGCATGCGTTTTTCAATTTGGCAGAGATTCTGATGTACCCCGTGGATGCGCGTTCTTCTCCCGTGAGTGTGGATTTCAGAGATCGCCCCCAGGGCTGGCACATCGCCGCCGCCCTCGCCGCGGATTCTGCGGACGAACTCCGCGCAGACGATTACGACCGCCTGGTGGATGCGCCGGTGGAAATCGGCACTTTTCAGGAACGCGATTTTGACCAGGGCGGCGGCCACTACCGCGTGGTGGTCGATGCCGATCCGGCTGACTACGATCTGGAGAAAATATCCTCCCTGTTGCAGCGCATTGTCGCCACGGAAACGGCGTGGATGAACGACCGCCCTTTCGCCACATATTTGTTTCTCTATCATTTTCCGCAAGGACCGGGCGGCGGTGGCGGCATGGAGCATTCCAACTGCACCGCCATTGACGTCAACGCCAGAGTGCTGGCTGACAATCCCATGGCTCTGCCGAAGGTAACCGCGCACGAATTCTTTCATTTGTGGAACGTCAAGCGCATCCGGCCGCAGTCAATGGAGCCGATCGATTACACCAAAGAGAACTACACCACGTCGCTGTGGTTCAGTGAAGGCTTCACCAACACGGTGCAGAACTATGCCCTGCTGCGGGCCGGCCTGCTCGATGAGCCCGGTTACCTGCAAGAGTTGGCGGGGGCGATCGAAGAACTCGAGCGCCGTCCCGCGCACCTTACGCAGTCGGCGGAAGAGTCGAGCCTTTCTGCGTGGCTGGAGAAATATTCGGTGTACCGTTTGCCGGAGCGGAGCATTTCCTACTACAACAAAGGAGAAGTTCTGGGCGTTGCGCTCGATCTGGCAGTGCGCGATGCCAGCCACGGCGCTGCCTCATTGCGCGATATTTTTCAGTGGATGAACCAGAACTATGCGCGCCAGGGACGATTCTTTCCTGACTCCGAGGGTATTCGCCAGGCAGCCGAAGCCGTCAGTCACGCTGATTTGCGGTGGTTTTTCCAGAAGTACGTTGCCGGCACGGACGAAATTCCCTGGGACGATTTCTTCGAGACCGTCGGCTTGCACCTCGTGCGCCATACTCGCAGCGCGGTGGACCTGGGTTTCTACGCCACTCGTAATTTCGATGAGCCCCCGGTGGTGGCGTGGATCGATCCCAGCAGTGAAGCGGCCCGAGCAGGCCTCGCCGGGGATGATTACATTCTCGCAATCAACGGCCGGGAAGCCAGTTCGGATTTTCTGCAGCGGCTTCGCGAACTGCGGGCCGGCGACACTCTCCGGCTACGCGTGCGCAACGCGAGCGGTGAGCGCGAATTGCATTGGAAGCTGGCCAGCCGGGAGGAATTTGAGTTTGCTCTGGAAGACGTCGACAACGTTACATTGCAACAGCAAGCTCGCCGTGCTGCCTGGCTAAGCTCCGAAGACCAGCCCGCCGCAGGGATGCACCCATGATCCGCGCCATTCTGATGCTCGGTTTTTGGGCAGCGCTGCTTCCATTTGCGGCGCTTTTTGGTTTTCCTTGGACGCTGCTCACCGGAGATATTCGCTTTCTCTATCGCATTGGAATGTGGGGCGCAGCCACCGGGGTTTGGATCGCCGGCGTGCATATACGCATCGACGGGTTGGAAAAGATCGATCCCGCTCGCACTTACATTTTTATGTCGAACCATGTTTCTAACATCGATCCGCCGTTGTTGCTGCCTCTGATCCCGCGCCGGACCTCGGTCATGGCAAAAAAAGAGCTATTCAGCTATCCATTGCTGGGAAAGACGATGCAACTGGGCGGCCTGGTTCCGGTTGACCGCGGAAATCGCGATGCAGGCATAGCCGCCGTGCGGGCGGCCGCAGAGGTCATCCGCCAGGGAGTCAACATGACCATCTATATCGAAGGCGGCCGTTCCTTCGACGGCAAGCTTCTTCCCTTCAAGAAAGGCCCGTTTTATCTGGCGGAGGAATGCCAGGTTCCGGTGGTGCCGGTGACCATCGCGGGTACGCACTACGTGATGCCCAAGCGCAGATTTGCCATCAAGCCCGGGAAAGTAACCGTTACTTTCCACGAGCCTATCGAGCCCAAAGATTTCGGCAGCCGGGAAGACTTGATGGCCAAGGTGCGCAGCGCGATCGACAGCAGCCTGCCGCCAGAATATCGCGAGCAATTCCCGTAGAGATGTAGCTCCGCATGGGCGCGTGCTGGAGTCTCGCGGCGTTGGTGGCACGGCTCAGCTGCGGAAAACCCCTTCCGACTCCTCCGTACAACCCTCAGGCGCTGAAGCGCGTATGTCTTTTCAAGAGCTTAGTGGCACGAGTGAAACTCGTGCCCTTCCCAATTCGCTCATCTTTGGAGTTTTTCCGCAGCCTCTTAAGCCGTGCCCTTCCCGGTCGAACTGCTTGTTCCAGCCTAACTCCCAGACTTCGCCCTAACCGCCTTCGCAATCTCCGGCAGCCGGCTAAGCAGCGCCGAATACTTCAGCCAAAGCTTGTGATCCACCGCCGGCGCGCCGCTGACAATCGCTCCCGCCGCAATGTCCCCGGCCACACCACTCTGCGGCGTGACGATCGCACCGTCGCCGACCTTGCAATGTCCCACCACTCCTACCTGCCCCGTCAGAATCACGTTCTTGCCAATTTCGGTTGAGCCCGCGAGTCCCACCTGAGCGGCCAGCAGCGAATCCTCGCCCACGTGTGTGCCATGGCCGACCTGCACCAGATTGTCGATCTTCACTCCGCGGCCAATCTGAGTTTCGCCCACGCTGGCGCGGTCGATGCAGGAGTTGGCCTGAACTTCCACATCGTCTCCCAGCACGACCGCCTCCGGCTGCACGATCTTGTGCCAGTGTCCGGCGTTGTCCTTGGCAAAGCCGAAACCATCCGCGCCGATGACGACGCCATTCTGCAGAATCACGTTGTGGCCCAGCCGGCAGTTCTCGCGCACGACCGCATGCGCGTGAGCGAAGAAGCGATTGCCGATTCTGACGCCACCATAGATGACCACATGCGCCAGCAGCACAGCATCGGCGCCGATTTCCACATCCCGATCGATCACCACGTATGCGCCGATGTGGGCTCTCGCTCCGATTTTGGCCGAGGGATGAATGACCGCCGTCGCATGCACGCCAGCCTCGTAGCGAGGCGGCTGGTAGAACAGTTCGATGGTGCGGGCAAAATCCAGATACGGATTCTTGCTCCGCAACATCGCCGCCGGAATCGCCGGAGAATCCTCCGCGACAATCACCGCGGAGGCCCGGGTCGTCCTCGCCGCCCCTGCATACTTGGGGTTGGCCACAAAGGTGAGTTGGCCGGGGCCGGCTTCTTTAATGCCGGCCACACCGCTAATCTCAGTATCGGGCAAGCCGTTTTCCAGGCGCACGCCCAGGGCGGAAGCAATTTCTGCGAGTCTCATAGGGGTCATCCGACGCAAGAAGTCAGACGCTGATTGTAGCGGAGGCGGGTGTTAGGGGGTGATTGACCAACGCGCGTAGGGCGGACGCCTTCGTCCGCCCACCCGCGACCTGAAACTAGTCCCCGGACGAAAGCGTTCGGGGCCACATGAACCACTCAGTCTAGGCGGCCTTCTTCCCGCCCTTCGTACCATACTTCTTTACTGCGCTCTCGATTCCGGGTCCAGCTTTCTTGAAGTCATCCAGCGTCATGGCAGGATGGAATTCAACCCGCGCGTTCAGCGCCAGGAACCAGGGCTCGGCGACTACCGGAATTTGCGACACATCCTTGAGATCGAAAAAAATGTACCCGGTCCGCTCTCCAGCATCTTCGGCAAAGTAAGCAGCCTCGGGCTTCAGGTCACCGAGAATGGACTCGATTGTGCTACCAAGAGTGCCAGCGATGATCGCGGCATTGGCGGTGTCCACCGGCATCGAAACTTTCAACAGGCAACGCATATCAACCCTCCAAAAGGTTAGTACTGTTTTTTGGGATAGAAAACTTTGTATTCGCCGGCGCCGAGAGGTTTCGGATCCGGCAACATCCAAGCGCGGAGTCTAGTCTGCCGCACGGCTTCCCGTCAAACCCGCGAGTGCGATCTGGTGTTTTGCGGTTATTCGATTGGAGACATGAGTCGTTTTTCGCGCGGACGGCGGCAAAGTGCAGCCAGAGGAAAGCCATAAAACTCAATTCGGCTTCGCCTTCTGACCTCTTAACCAACTCGCCACGCTTGACGCGCGGGAAGAACCTTTGGGATGATGCGCTCGCATCGAAGGAGGCCGTATGCCACATTTTCTGCATCAAGTTGCGTACTCTACCCAGGGCTGGGAAGCTCTGCTCGCCCATCCTCAGGATCGCGTCGAAGCCATCCGCCCAGCGATTGAAAAACTAGGAGGCCGAGTCAAGAGCGCCTGGTTCGCCTTCGGAGACCACGACGTAATACTAATCACAGAAATGCCCGACAACGTGAGCGCCGCCGCTATCGCCATAGCCTTCGCCGCCGGCGGCGCCTGCAAATCGGTACAGACCACGCCGCTACTCTCGGTGGAGGAAGCGGTGCTGGCCATGAAGAAAGCAGGGCAGAGCGGATATCGGGCGGTGCAGGCGGCGTAGGGAAGGCCGGATATGCACGAGAAGGCGGCCCGTTTCGGGCCGCCTTGCTTAAGGCCTGTTCAACCCGGCGCCACGATTCGATAATGCGCGAAAAATGCAGCAATCCCAAGTTTTCGCAGTCCCTACTGGACGAGTAGCGTGAAATTGATGCTGTGAGAATTGGTTCCGCTCGTCGCCGTTACCGTGATCGTGTAGCTGCCGGCGGGCGTGCCAGGATCCGTGCCACCGCCACCCCCTCCGTTCCGCCTCCGCTGGTACTGCTTCCCCCTCACGCGCTGCCGCCGCCGCAACTCGGAAGGCTAACGAGAAAAACGCTAGCGCCACTAATAAGTCATCGAGGTTCCCCACCGCCGCCGCATGCCGAGACACCATGAAAACGCCAGCCACTGGCACCCACCATGGCCAACCCATCCGACCCGAGGGATGTCCTACGGGCCGTTTGATGGGGTCCCATCGTATTTACCGTAAGTTCGTGTATCCACTCCGCCGCCACCGACGTAGTCGGTTGAAGCTGCATGTAGTTTCTGCCGGCAGGCCAGAGCACGAAGCTGCGCTAAAGTTCACGGTTCCTTGAATAGTTGGACTGTCCCTGACCGTGATGGTGACTCTTCCGGAGTTGCCGCGGGGCACAGTTATAGACGTGGGCTGGCAGATCAAGGCAAAGTCGTTGCCGATCACCGTAACATCGAAAAGTTCTGACTGCCCGCATGGATAGTTGGAGTCGCCGCTGTACTCGCGCAAACACAACACCCGCGGACGGCAGGCGTATAGGGATCGAAGATTGCAGGACTCCGACAAGCCGGACGGTCGGTGGTCTGATGTAGTCGTTACGGTTCCAGCTCAGCGGTGTCGTTGGTACCGCAGAAAATGAAGAGTACCGGTCCGAGGGCCGGGCCCTTAACCTGGGGGTTGGTGGTCGCCGTCAGGTGATTTGTGTGCCTGGTTGCACGCCACCCGGGGGCACGGATGTGATGAAAACAACAGAAGCAGGGTAAGTGATGACTTCACTTGCAGCTCCCGATGATGCGGCTCGCGTAATTTCCATCTCCGCCGTATGCGGCGTAACGGCGTACGGTGCCAGAAGCGGAGTAGCTAACGCCGATGATCCGCTGTTAAAATACGCCACCAGGCTGGCTGTGGATTCGCGGGAGATCCAGCCGTTCCCGAACGATGGTCACATTCCCGCTAATCGGGTGTCCGTTCCAGAAGAATGTTACAGTCCCACCGGGTGCAACCCCGAGCTCGGTGTGTGCAAGGTAGTACTCAAGTTGACGAAGGAACCAACTTTGCCGAACCCAACGGACCCACCCACGTCGGGGGTGAACAAGGTCGTCGGGGCTGGCGTAATGTTTATGTTGGACGGTAACTGAACTTGCCATTAACACTATCGTCGCCGCTAACTGCGCCTGAACCGGTGGGATCCACCGGACAGCTGTACGAGCTTGGTCCTCGCTATAGCCAAGACTGTTTAAAGCATAGGTTCCCGCATCCAGCGGACTTCCGTTGTCGGTAAGATTCACGCTTCCGGACGGGCATCCCGACTTGGCCTACGGTTGGGAAAGTTGCACAAAAGCTGCCTGCGCTGTTTCCGACATTCACCCGCAGCAGGTAGGGCGAGCCATAGGGTGCACTCGCCACCATGTTGCCGATGAGGTTTCCGTTCGTATTGAAAGTTTGCAAACCCACCTGCGTATTGCTGTTTTCCTTGTTTACCGTGACCGGGATCGTAGTGGCCGAATCGCTCGCTCCGAACGTCCCGTCTCCGGCGTAGTGTGCGCTGATGTTGTAGGTTCCACCCGGTAGCAGAGTTGTCGACCATGCCGCCGTCCCGGCAGCAGTGTGTGGTCATCAATGTCTTGGCTAGCATTGTTGCCACCGAGCAGCGACACTGTTCCAAGCGGAGTTCCTGTCCCCGACTTAGGAGCCACCGTAACGCTTACGTTCACTGGCTGGCCGTGGGTGATGGTACTCGGAGAAACACTGACGAGTGTTGTCAACGACGGTGTGAAGGTAACGTTGCTCCACAGGTTCACAAGATTCGCCACGTTTACCGATCCCAGTCCGGTCGCAAGATCGTAGCCGGGTCCTGCCGCGTAGCCTGTAAGGACGCCGTACGCATCGCCGGACGTTGTGGTTGTGCAGTTCGGCGAACCGGTCGCGCAGGGCATGGCGATGGTACCGGCGGTCACATCGTGAAACACGCTGGACTGCTGCGCCGCCAGTTTGTATAGAACGTAATTCGCATTTCCTTGCCGCGAGTTCGTCTGTTGGTTCACCAGCGCCATGACTCCTGCGAATGCGGGCGCCGATGCCGACGTGCCACCGATGCCCAGGAAATCGGCGGTCGGATTGTTCGGATTGCACGCGAAGGAGGACTGATCGGCTTCGCATATGACGTAGAAACTTCCAGCCAAACCGGCTGCCGCAAAGAGTGAAACGTCGGGAACATCGCGGGCGCCATCGTTCGGCGTGGCGGCCGCTTGCCACGAGGGTTTGGCGTATCCGCCCGCGCAGCTTGCCGGGTTGCGACCGTCGGAGTTAATGCAGTTGCTCTTGCCTCCGGAGCCGCCGTCGGCGGCGACGAAATCAATCAGCCGGGAATTATTACAGTTCGCCTCCGCAGTGGCGCTGAATCCGAATACCGAGAATGCAGCACTGGTGCAGCTGTCATTCCAGGTGCTCTCCGGGATGTAGGATTTGGCTGAAGCCTCCGTGGTCGTGTTGTTCGTGGGGTTCCAATAGGTCGTGCCGGTAGTCAGATCGCTGAAATCGGTCCCGCCCACGGCCACGTTGTATGGCGTAGACGAATACCCACTCACCTGTAGACCGACCCTTGCCGGGACCGGAGGCTGGGATACCGGGCGATCGCAAACCGCCGAGCCGCTATCCCCGGTGGAGATCATGACGGTGATTCCCTCGGCGGCTGCTTGCTGCCACAGTTGGTTAAAGAACTGGTTTCCGGCGGCGCCCATATAGAGTTCGCATTGGCCGTAGCTTTCGCTCATGACCGGCGCCAGGTTGTTATCGATGATGTGCAGCGCCGAGAGATGAATGCCCTGCGTCGTCTCGGTGGATTGCGCAACGACAAAGTCAATCGTAGCACCGGGAGCCACCGCGCCAGACCATTCCACGTCGAGATCGGACTCGGTCTCCTCGCCATTCTGCAGAATCCCCGGCGCGGGGCCGTCATGAATAACTTGCAGGTTGGGAGCAGGCAGGCCGAAGAAGTTTCGGAAATTTGTAACGTCCTGCGGGTCGATGTCGGTCTCGCCTACGATGGCGATCGTTTGCCCTGTGCCGTCGATTGCGGGGGCGGCATTCCACAGCGGCAACACATTGTAGATCGTCGCGAAGTCATAGGGACCGACTCCGTAACAGTTGCTGGGCTGCGTGCCGCAACCACCCGAATAAGGAATTGTGAACAGTGGTTGCGCTGGAGTAAAGAGTCCCGTTGCCCTGGATCGCGAGACCACGCCGAGCGAGTGATACAAGGGCCGCGCGCGGAAATTATTCAGCGACAGTACTCCGCCCACTGCCGGCGCCAGCGCCGCTGGAATTTCCGGATCGCTGGCATTGGCCCAGTGGTCTTCGCCGTCTACCACGAACTTGTGGATTTGCGTGTGCAGCGCCTGCTGCACCTGCGCCGCGCTGCCGGAGAACTCGATCACCGTGCGGCCCTTCGCCACTTGCGCTACCTGGAATCCGTGCGACTGCAGCCACAAGGTGACCGTTTGGATGTCCTGATTAGTCGGACCGAATTGCTGGCCAAATTCCTCAGGCGTGAGCCATTTATGGAAATTTGGTGAGGCCTTATCCTGCTGGTCATCGATTAGCCTGCGGAGGGCTGCTTCCTGCTCCGCGCTGCGCTTGAGCACCAGCAGCATCCGGTCCATGGGAAGGTCCGCGGGGGCCGCTCCGCGGTCAAACTCTGGCCGCGCCAGGGGATGGGTATTGCCCGGAAGTTGGATCATCCGGGCTTCGTCCACGGGCCGGGAAATCAAGGGCGCTTGGGCAATTAACAAGGAAGGGAAGAAGGCTAGGGCGATTAGTAAGATACTGATACAAATCGACTTCTGGCTCGGTCGCATAGGGCCTCCAGTAAACACACAGTAACTGGATCACAGCCGCTATCGGGCGGCCGTGGTGCGACGGGGATAGGAAAAGTACCCTATTTTTCCACAGATGGCAATAGTCATTATCATCATCGTATTGCGTGGAGCGTGGCCGGGAAGCTTTTATTTTCCAGACGCCGCCGGAGCATCGCCCGAATCCGGCAAGGGCCTATCTTTCGTGTATTTCTCGATCATGATCCCCGCCATTTTGCCGCCCTCGTATTCTGGAATGATGACCTCATCGGCGCCCGAAGTTCGCATGGCCTCGGCGTAGCGTTGCTGGCCGGCGCGGGTGATGATGCGAAGTTTCGGATTGAGGGCCTTGGCCGTGATGGTGATGTAGAGATTGTCGGCATCGTTGTCGATGACCACGCAAATCCCGCGGGCACGCTCGATGCCTGCGCTTTGCAGTACGCTGTGGCGCTTGGCGTCGCCCTGGATCACGACCATGTTTTCTTCCAAGATTTGCCGGTACAGCCCTTCGTTGGTCTCAATCAGAACGAAGGGAATTTTGCATCGGCTCAAGTACTCTACGACCGTGCGGCCTACCTGGCCGTAACCGCAAATGATGAAGTGATTACGCATCCTCTCCAGGTTGAATTCGTTGACCATGGATTTCCACACTTCCTTTCCTTGATGCGCGAAGAATGCCAGCAGGATTCGCTCCGCGAACCAGATCTGAAAAGCAAACACTCCGATGAAGACGAATAGAGCAAACAGCTTGGTCGTATCATGTACCGACTTGTATTCGATGGCATGTGGAAGGATGGTCCAAAAGAGCGCGTCCACCCAGCGCAAATGCTCGAGGCGCATGTAAGTCAGGACACAAATCGCGACGAAGGCTGCAAACACCAGCAAGGGCGTCAACAGCCGCCGTAGCAGCAAAAAGACCGCGCGTCTCATAAGCCCCTCTCACTCTCTGCCGTAGGCAGATCGGCCAGCAGGAATGGCCTGTAGGAACCGTAGTTCATTTCTCGGGGCGCTTTCAAGGCGTCAATTTTCGAATCTATCCCATCAAAAGAAGCGTTTCCGTCCGGCGACATTTCGAGAATTCTCGAATCTGTTTTGGTCAACCTCGTACAATGCCCGCATGACTTACAAGCCCGCCCCCATCGATACCTCGCATGTCCATCTCAGCCCCGAGGTTCATCAGTTGACCGAGGCGCTGGCCAAAAATGCCCACGAGGTTTGGGCGCAGGAGCGCATCGCTCAGGGATGGCGCTTCGGTCCAGAGCGTAACGACCGGCGTAAAGAGCATCCTTCTCTGATTCCGTACGAGGAGCTTTCCGAGTCGGAGAAGGTGTTCGACCGCAACACTGCCATGGGCACGCTGCGGGCGATTCTTGCTCTGGGCTATCGCATCGTGAAAGCTTGACAGTGCGAGAGGCGGGTGCCAGAATCGGCCCGCGTTTTGTGGGCTCGGGCAAGAAAAGCTGAAACACAGGGAGCACAGAGGCACACAGGAAAACAACCAAACAAATGCTGTAACTCTCAAGTGGTTGCCCTGTGCTTCCCTGTGTCCTCTGTGGTTAGATGACGCGATGGCGACGCCGAACTTAAATCCCGATCCGCAAGCCGCCGCCAATCACCCTCCTCCCGCAGTTTCTCCCAGCGACACCTTTGATGACATGCATGACAGCCCGGAGGAGACGGCGTATTACTCTTCGCTGCTACCGCTGGCTTCCTGCGCGCGGATTAAGGACGCTTTCGAAATCGCCGACCGCCATGCGCTGGATTCTCAGCGGAGCCACTCCCGCATTACCGTCTGGGCCGTGGGATTTGGGACCTCGGCAGTCTTAACCGCGATCGCAGGGTTAGGTTACGCCAGGCTTGCAGGGATGAAACCATGGCTGCCGGAGCAGCTAGAAGTGCCGCTGGACGTCGTCGAATTCTTTTGCGCCGCTTTTGCTATCGGCTTCGTTTGGTACGGGCACCACAAGCGGATCAAGGAAAACTGGCTGCTCTACCGGCATCAGGCGGAGCTGTGCCGGCTCACCAAGTATCGCTTCCTGAGCAGTCCCTCGGTGTGGCTGGGCCCGGAAGCGGAAAAAGATAAATGGATCAACGACCATCTGGAGAAAATCAAGCAGCTCGAAGGCGAGGGAGGGTTGGAGACCGCGATCAAACAACCCGCTTCCCACGGCCCCTTTGAGGGTACCCAGGTGCGAATGTCGCGCCAGCGCCTGCGCGCTCTGGTGGAGTACTACGTTTCCAAACGTCTGAATCCGCAGAAAGAGTACATGGCGAATCGCACTCAGCTCAGTGAAGCTAAAGATTGGATTCGGGACTACCTGCCCTGGTTTTTCTTCGCCAGTATCGTGGCGGTGTTGTTGAAGTTCCTCTACCACAATTTTATCTTCGCGCACTCGATGGAGGAGCTGAAAACGCATCCGCAAGTAGTGTGGGCCACGGTTTTCGGGGTGGCGGCGGCGTCCTTGCCGGCGTTGGCTGCTGGAATCCGCACCCGGCGCGGCGCCTTCGAATACTCCCGCAATAAGAGCCGCTTTCATGCTGCGCACATGGCGCTCTCTCAGTTGGAGCAGGATCTGCTTCACGACAGCATCTCGGCTTTATCTGACGGGCAAGCGGCATCGGACCCCGCCGCCGGTCTGCGCATCACCGAAGAAAGCGTCATTACCACCCTGGAGTTTGCCGAACTCACCATCCGGACCGAGGAGCAGATGCCGGAGCCCAGCGCGACCGGCGGCGACGATACCGACGCTTACGTGGTCCTCCGCGATCTCTCCTGGTGCGAGCACGTTCTGGACGCCGAGCATCGCGAGTGGCTGCGGTTGATGTATGAGACGGAGTGGTTCGGGTAGCCCAGGCTACCTATTCGGCTTGTATTCCCGTCGGAATCGCGATATTGTATATACAAATCGGTATATGCGAAGGATGCCGTGGAATTTACCTGGGATGAGCGCAAGAACCGGGTTAATCGGCAAAAACACGGCATCAGCTTCGAAATCGCAATGCTGGCGTTCGACGATCCTTATCACATATCAAGGCAAGAACGAGAGGTGGACGGCGAATCGCGCTGGCAGACGATCGGCATGGTGAAGGGCGTTCATCTATTTCTCGTCGCCCACACCGTTGACGAAGAAGAGGATCTGGTCCGCATCATGTCCGCTCGAAAGGCAACGCGCAGGGAACGGAGCATTTATGCCCAGGGCTCGTAAAAACGCAACGGCGAAGCGGTCGTCCTCGCTTACCCCCAAACAGGAGCGAGAGCTTAGGATTCTAAGTGCTCTGCCGGACGACCAGATCGACACTTCGGATATCCCGGAGCTGCCGCCGGGATCTTGGAAAAATGCGGTAAGAGGCCGGTTCTACCGCCCCCTGAAAAAGGCGGTCTACATTCGCCTGGATGCCGATGTAATCGCCTGGCTAAAAAAGCCCGGCAAGGGATACCAGACCCGAGTCAACAGCATCCTGCGGCAGCGAATGCTGGCCGAACTAAATCGCGCCTGAGTCGCAGGCAGCAGTGCCCGCTCCGCATTAATCACCCAGCCATTCACTCACTCCCCGAACAACTGCACTTGCCGTACGTCCGTAGCCTCGCCTTTGCGGTGGCGGCGGGTGGCGCCGATTACTGCCAGCACGGTCAGCGATTCCAGCGCGCTGCGCGGGACGAAGATTCGCTGCGTGTTGGAGCGCAGGTCGGGAGGATTGATCAGAAAGCCCTCCGCCGTAGTCAGGCTTAGGTCGTTGGGCATCATGCCTTCGAGGACTTCGTTGTCCTTGAATTTCAGGCGGACCCACAGGCCCTCGGTGCGGGGACGGCTGGTGAAAGTCTTGCGGCTGAGGGAGCTGGAGTCGGCGAAGTCGCGGACGAAGTAGACGCTCTTGATGTCGCGCAAGTCGATGGCGACCACGTTGCCGGCGGTGTTGAGCAGCTCCAGCTTGCCCTCGCGCACAAAGTGGGACGGGGCGACGTAGCCGTTGACCGAGTCGCGGTCCAGCTTGCGGACGATTACTTTCTTGTGGGTCGAGGGCATGGGTTAGATCGGTATCGAGCTGCGCTTACTGGAAGCCTGAGTTCGGTATACGCCTTAACTCGGCTGTCGGCACCCGCCCTTCGCAAAAGACGCGAAGGACGGGGCACCCTGGCCGCATGGATCAGCCTACGGTGCCCGAAATCGGCTTAATTTTCCCACTTTTTAGGCTCCGTGCGGGATGTATCTAGGTAGTAGTAGCCAAACGGTTAACGATGTGTTATTTTCTGTAGCTTGTCCCTCTCCACAGAGATTGTTTTAAGTCTATTGGATAGAGCTACTTACGTCTAGAGTGGCGGGGCTTCGTGTACTCCGAAGTAATTTCCCCTGTGGAAAACTTGGGCTCCCGGTTGCCGTCCAAAGGCACGGCTAGAACGCATGGCTGACTACATTTACACCATGGAAATCCGGCTGACGCCGGACCAGCAGCGCGGCGTCATCCTGGTGCAGGACATTGCCCGCGCCGGCGGGAATGAACATCTACCTCACCGGGGGAGCCGTCCGCGACATTATCAGCGGATTTCCCATCCGCGACCTGGATTTCACGGTGCAGGGCAATCCGCTCAAGCTGCAAAAGGAGCTGGAGCGAGCCGGCGTGGCCATCGTGGCGCGAGGACGATGACCTCAAGAGCCTCTACCTGACTCTGCCCGGCGGGGTGCGCGCGGAAATCAGCATGGCCCGCACCGAACGCTACGAAAAGGCCGGCAAGCCGCCGCTGATTGCTCCTTCCACCATCATCGAAGACCTGCGCCGCCGCGACTTCACCGTCAACGCCATGGCGCTGTCGCTGAACCCCGGCTCCCGTGGACTTTTGATGGATCCTTATAACGGGGCGGCGGATATTGAGGCGAAGCTGCTGCGCATTCTGCACAACTATGCGTTTGTGGAAGATCCGTCGCGGCTGATTCGAGCGACTCGGCTGGCGGCGCGCTTTCACTGGCCGCTGGAGGAGCGTACGCAGGCCCGCTTCGATTCGGCGCGGGAAAATAACTATATCGAATACATCACCAACCGGGCGATCGGGTACGAAATCGCGCAACTGGCGTACGAAGACGATCCGCTGCACATCGTGCGCGTGCTGGAGAAAGAGGGCTGGCTGAAGATTCTGAGCCCGCACTGGACTACAGCCAAGGTGGATACGGCGAACCTGGCGCAGTTGCTGAAAATGCGCCAGCAGATGAACGAACTGGGCTATACGCCGGATCCCGCGTCGGCCGTGATGTACTTTCCTGACGGCGCGGCTGAGCGACAAAGAAATCGCCGACATGCGGAAGCTGATGCCGCGGCGCGATCTGGTCGAAGCCTGGCGGGATTTGGAAGAGAATGCGAAGAGCCTCGCCAAGCGCCTGACCGGCAAAGAGGCGGCGACGCCGTCGCGGACCTGGAAGCTGCTGTCGGAGGCGCGGCCGGAGATGGTTCTGTTTCTCTCCGTTACGGCGCGGCAGCAGGCGGTGGCGCAAAAGATCAAGAACTACTTCACCAAATGGCGGCAAGTGCAGCAGAAGATTCCCTTGCCGGAGATGATGGAGCTGCGCATCACGCCGCAAATGCCGGAGTATCCGAAGATCGCGCACGAAGTGTTCATGCTGCTGCTCGATGGCAAGCTGCGCTCGCGCACGGAAACGCTGAAGTTTCTGAAGCCGCTGGCGCCACCACCTCCGCCACCACCTCCGCCGCCCACGAAACGCGGGCGGGGAGCGAAAGCCGCAGCGGCTGCTCCAGCGGCAACGCCGGCTGCTGGTAAGCCTGCTTCTGGAAAGAGGAAAGGGAAGGGAGCGGTTGCGGCGCCGGCGGCTCTGGCGACGCCTGCGCCCAAGGCGGAACCCGCTAAGGCGGTGGCTGCGAAGCCGGTCGCTAAGAAAGCGGAGAAGCCGCCGAAGGCTGCCAAGCTTGCGGCGAAGAAGGCAAAGGGCAAACGGCGGTAGTTTGTTCGGTCGCGCCCGGAGACCGCTGATTTAGATTTGTCATTTCGAGCGAAGCGAGAAATCTGCTTTCTCTTGGCGCCGGCAGGCAGCAGATTCCTCGTCGCTTCGCTCCTCGGAATGACAATTATTTCAATGTTCTGAGAGGGAACAAAGCTACCCATCGGAGGCGGCATGAAGAAACTCGGCAAGATTCTGCTCGTCGCATTAGCAGTACTGATTCTTCTGCTGGTAGCAGCCATCAGCCTCACCATCGGCTGGAGGCCGTTCCTTGGCCCGAAAGCCCGGCC
Organism: uncultured Acidobacteriaceae bacterium; assembly: GCA_963735545.1. Lineage (GTDB taxonomy): Bacteria > Acidobacteriota > Terriglobia > Terriglobales > Acidobacteriaceae > PALSA-270. The sequence continues at coordinate 128,266 of CAVTLU010000014.1, read as the reverse complement.
GTTGACCGCTCGCAAATTCGAAAGCACGCCGCAGCGGCTGGAGCGTGGCCACTATCTCGCAACCGCGGTCGTCGGCTGCTCCTTTTGCCATTCCGAACACGATTGGAAAGACCGCATGGTCCCGGTGCTGCCTGGCCGGGAAGGCGTCGGCGAAGTGATCCCATTTCTTGGTATGCCGGGGCGTATCGTTGCTCCGAATCTCACCCCCGATCCGCAGACCGGCGCCGGCGCCTGGAGCGACGATCAACTGGCGCGGGCGATCCGCGAGGGAATCGGGCATGATGGGCGGGCGTTGTTTCCTTTGATGGGCTATCAGAGATTCCGCTCGATGTCCGACGAAGACTTGGCTTCGGTCATCGTCTACTTGCGATCGCTGCCTCCTGTCCACAATCAGCTGCCGAAGAGCGAAATTATTTTTCCGGTGAAATATCTGATTCGCAGTGTTCCCGAACCACTGGAGACCGCCGTAACCGCTCCCGATCGCTCCGACCACGTCGCCTACGGAAGGTATCTGGTTACGCTAGCGGGCTGTGAAGACTGCCACACTCCGAGCGATCAGGGGAAAGATATTCCGGGGATGAACTTCGCCGGCGGCGGCTACTTCGGCGTTTCGCAAGGTCCAGGCGCGTCGGCGGCGAACATTACGCCCGATCCTACCGGCATCAGCTATTACGACGAAGCATTGTTCCTGCAGGTGATTCACACCGGAAATGTGAAAGCCCGGCAACTGAGTCCGATGATGCCCTTCGGATTCTACGGGCACATGACGGATGACGACCTGAAAGCGATCTTCGCCTATTTGCGAACCGTGAAGCCAGTTAAGCACCGAGTTGACAACAGCCTTCCGCCGACATACTGCAAATTGTGCAAGCAGAAACATGGGGCGGGAGACCAGAACTAGATCAAAACTAGATAATGTTTGCCTTATCGGGTTTTCTCTGCGTGCTCTGCGGATGTTCTCCGCGACCTCAGCGCTATAAGATTTTAGCGGCCCCCAGAACAAAATCCTAAATCGCTGAGGTCGCGGAGAACATCCGCAGAGCACGCAGAGACTCTCGTTCGATCGCTGAATTAGTGGAACTGAGTCAGCGCCGGTGTTTTCTGTAGAAGCAAGCTCCTTGCTCTCGGGGATATAATGTGAGCGTCATGAGGCGCTGGCTGGCCATTTCGACGATTCTGGCAATTATGTTTTCGCTCCCGGCCTTGAGCCAGCGTCGTGGCGGAGGCGGCGCTTTCCGCGGTGGTGGTGGAGCCGGATTTCGCGGGTACTTCGGTGGCGGACGTGGTGCAGTTTTTGGCGGCGGTGGATCGCGCTTCGGTGGCGGCTTTCGCGGCCCGGGAGTCTTTCCGAATCGCGGCTTTCTGCCTGGCCGGTTCTATCGGCCACGTTTTGGTTACGGCTACCCCTGGTGGTGGTCGTTCGGATATGCAGGCGGCTATTACTCCTATCCGGGATATTACGGCTATTCGTACCCATCGACGATCGACTACGATTCGGCTTACGCCACGCCTCCCGCTTACTATGCTCCGCCTGCTGCCTACAACGACCTGAGCCAGGAACAGCAGGAGCGAATCGAGCGCTTGCAGGATCAGGTTGACAGGCTGCGGGATCAGAGGGATAGCCATTACGTGCCGCGGCCTCCGGCGGCTCCCCAGCCTCAAGCCAGCGGTGAGGCGCAGACGGCAACCGTGCTTGTGTTTCGCGACAAGCACACGCAGGAAGTGCGGAACTATGCGGTCGTAGGCCAAACTTTGTGGATATTCAACGAACAGCGGGCGACGAAGCTTCCGCTGACGACCGTGGATATTCCTGCTACCACAAAAGCGAACGATGAGCGCGGCGTGGATTTTCGATTGCCGGAGTGACCCAGCGGATATTTTCGACCCTGTCGTCCTGAGCGTAGTTTTTCCTGCGCGCAGGAAAACGCAGTCGAAGTATCGCTACCGTGCGACCGTCGATGGCAGCGCGTCAGGGAATTCTCGAACGGGTGATGGTCGTGGTGCCCAGGAGTCGTTCGTGGAGAGGTAGGGATGCTTCGACGGCGCCGGAGCTGCGCTTCGCTTGCTCCAGCTTGCTCAGCATGACAGGGGAGAGGTCGCAGGCATTTGCAACGCGCGCAGTTGTGGATAAGTCCTCCTCTTCCTCCACGGGCTTTCCCGTTACAATGACCGCAACATAGAATTATTCTGGAGCCCATGTCCCAATTCGTTCACCTGCATCTTCACACCGACTACTCGATGCTCGACGGCGCCTGCGACGTGGAGAAACTGTGCCAGCGGGCTAAAGAACTGGGCATGCCGGCCGTGGCCATGACCGATCATGGCAATATTTTCGGCGCGGTGCACTTCGTCAACGCGGCCAAGCAGGCGGGAGTGAAGCCGATTGTTGGCTGCGAGCTTTATGTTTGCAAGAAAGAAGACCACAACATCGAGCGCACGACACCTGACGGCGACACCTACAACCATCTTCTGGTGCTGGCGGAAAACGAAGAAGGCTACCGCAATCTGAGCAAGATCACGTCCGAGGCCTCGCTGCGGGGCTTTTACTACAAGCCGCGAGTGAGCAAGAAATTTCTCGCCGAACACAGCAAAGGATTGATTGGTCTTTCCGGCTGCCTGAAGGGCGAGGTTGCCGAATTCCTGATGGAAGATAAATACGACGCCGCGCGAACTGCGGCGGCGACCTACGGCGACATTTTCGGCAAGGGAAATTTTTACCTCGAGATTCAGGACCAGGGACTGGAGCAGGAACACCGCATTCGCACGGCATTATTCCGGCTGGAAAAAGAACTGGGCTTGCCGATGGTGGCCACCAACGACAGCCATTATCTCTGCGAGGACGACGCGCAGGCGCAAGATGTAATGCTCTGCATTCAGACGGGGAAGTCCATCCAGGATACCAACCGCATGAAGTTCCAGGGCACGGGCTTTTTCGTCAAGAGCCACGACGAAATGTACCGCGTGTTCAAGGACTCGCCCGAGGTGCTCTCGCGTACTCTGGATATTGCGGAGCGTTGCAGTCTGCGGCTGGAAAAGGTGAGCAATCCTTTCCCGGATTTTACGGTGCCCGCGGGCTACACATTAGACAGCTACTTCGAGCACATCTGCCGGCAAGGCTTTGCGCGGCGGCTGGAAGCGTTGCGGGCGCAGGAGGCGGCGGGGCTTCTGAAGCACGGGATGGCCGAGTATGAGCAGCGGCTGGTGCGCGAAATTTCCATCATCCAGCAGATGCAGTACTCCGGATATTTCCTGATTGTGTGGGATTTTATCCGCTACGCGCGCGAGCACCAGATTCCCGTGGGACCGGGGCGCGGCTCGGCGGCGGGCTCGCTGGTTTCGTATGCGATGGCCATCACCGACATCGATCCGCTGCAGCACGAGCTGATCTTTGAGCGCTTCCTGAATCCGGAGCGCGTTTCGTTGCCCGATATCGACATCGATTTCTGCATGAACCGGCGCGGCGAGGTGATCAACTACGTCACGCAGAAATATGGGCGCGAGAATGTAGCCCAGATCATCACCTTCGGAACCATGGCGGCCAAGGCCGCGATCAAAGACGTAGGCCGGGCGATGGACATGCCGTACGCCGATGTAGACCGCATCGCCAAGATGGTTCCGACCACGCTGAACATCAAGCTGGAGCAGGCGATCACGGATTCTCCCGCGCTGCGCCAGGCCTACGAGAGCGAAACGCAGGTGCGCGAGCTGATCGATACCGCGCGAAAACTGGAAGGCATGGTGCGGAATGCCGGAGTGCACGCAGCGGGCGTCGTGATTTCGCCGCGTCCACTCATCGAACTGGTCCCGCTGCACAGGACCAAGAACGACGAAATCGTTACCGCATTCGACATGAATGCGATCGAGAAGCTGGGCCTGCTGAAGATGGACTTTCTCGGGCTCACGACCCTGACCATTCTCGATGACGCGCTTAAGTTGATCGCTCAGGCTGCGAGTCCCGGCGAAGAGGCGCGCGATGTGGCTCTGGTCAAGGCCGCGCCGGTAACGCTGGAAGAGATTCCGCTTACCGACCAGACCACTTACGAAAAGGTGTTTCACACCGGGCTGACCTCCGGCGTCTTCCAGTTTGAATCGCACGGCATGCGCGACGTGCTGCGGCGCTATCGGCCGAATTCGATTGAAGACCTTACCGCGCTGAACGCGCTCTATCGCCCGGGGCCGATTCAGGGCGGCATGATCGACGACTTCATCGATCGCAAACATGGCCGCAGAAAGATCGAATACGAACTTCCCGAGCTGAAAGAAATTCTGGAAGAGACGCTGGGCGTGATCGTTTACCAGGAACAGGTGATGCAGATCGCCAATCGCCTGGCCGGCTACTCGCTGGGCGAGGCCGATCTGCTGCGGCGCGCCATGGGAAAGAAAAAGCCCGAGGAGATGGCGCAGCAGCGGGAGCGCTTTGTCGAAGGAGCAACACAGCGTGGCTATGCGCCGAAGAAGATCGAAAAGATTTTCGATTTGATGGCGCAGTTCGCGGGATACGGCTTCAACAAGTCGCACTCGGCGGCTTACGCGCTTCTGGCGTATCACACGGCGTATCTCAAGACGCACTATCCGGTAGAGTTCATGGCGGCGCTGCTGACTTCGGTAACCGGCAGCACCGACGACGTGGTCAAGTACATCAACGAATGCCGCGAGATGGGAATCGCGGTCGAGCCGCCGGATATTAATGTCTCCGACGCGAACTTCACGCCGCATGGCCCGGCGATTCGCTTCGGTTTGGCCGCGGTGAAAAATGTCGGCCACAATGCCATCGAATCGATTGTTGCGGGACGCGAGAAGAACGGAAGTTACACCTCGATTTATGAATTCTGCGAGCAGGTGGATTTGCGGCTGCTGAACAAGCGCGTGCTGGAATCGCTGGTCAAGAGCGGCGCGATGGATTCCCTGGGACGCCGCGCGCAACTCATGGCTGTGCTCGACAAGGCCATCGAGCGGGCGCAGAAGACGCAGCGCGACGCCGAATCCGGACAGCACGGATTGTTCGGCGTGTTTCAGCAGGAAGAGGTTCAGGCGGCCAACGACAAACTGCCCAACATCCCCGACTGGGACGAGCACATACGCCTGGCTGCCGAAAAGGAAATCCTCGGCTTCTTTATCACCGGCCATCCGCTGGAGAAATATCGCGATAAGCTAGAAGACCTGCGCGCCCTCAGCACGGCGGACATCGCCGCCATGAAAAATTCGACCGGCAAGGATGAAAACATCACCACCGCCGGGCTCATCACCAACTTGCGCGTGCTGAAATCGAAGAAGGGTGACTTCTATGCTCAGGCTGCGCTTGAGGATATGGCGGGCACGGTCGAGATGATTGTTTTTCCCGAGGCCTATCGCCGCGTGGGAGAAAAGGTGAAACTGGAGGTTCCGGTGCTGGTGCGCGGCGGGGTGCGCATCGAAGAGGGAGCTAATCCGAAGCTGACGGTCAATGAAATCCAGCCGCTGGAAGAGGCTAAGGTGCCGCTGCCGCGTTCGCTGCGCATTCGCATTCCGCTGGAGACCGCGATGGAGGGCACGGTCGATGCTTTGCATGCCCTCTGCCAGCAAAAGAAAGGCGAAGCCAAGGTGTTGTTTGATGTGGAACGTCAAGGAGATTTCATGGTCGTGATGGAGGCGGAAGGCTATAATGTGCTTCCAGACCGCACTTTTGTCGCCCGGGTCGAGGAGTTGTGTGGCCGGGGCGCGGTGCGGGTAATCGACTGAAATCTCTGGCGGATGCAACCTTCCAGTCCTAGCAACGCAGGTGGCGCAGCGGCACAACCAGCCCGGTCCCGAGCCGGTCCGCGGACGCCCCTGTCGGGCGCGGACCTGCTATTCTCCATGGTCGAGGCGCGAGCCAACGGCAACCGCAACGGGAACGGCAATGGTAACGGCAACGGCATGGACCCCAGGTCACAAAAGGAACTGGCTCAAGTCGAGGCGCAGATCACCAGGCTGCAGGCCTCCGCGCAGGACGAAATTCTCTTCGCCAGATCGAGCAGCTGAACAAGAGAATTGACGCATTGCGCAACCAGGTGCTGGCCCATACCACGGCCTGGCAGAAAACCGAACTAGCGCGGCATCCGCAACGCCCCTATACCCTCGACTACATCGAACGCATCTTCACCGACTGGAGCGAAATTCACGGCGACCGGCGTTACGCCGACGATCACGCGCTGGTCTGCGGCATGGCGCGCTTTCATGGCCAGGATGTGATGATCGTCGGCCAGCAAAAAGCGCGCGACACCAAGCAGAAGGTCTACCGCAACTGGGGCATGACCAACCCTGAGGGCTATCGCAAAGCGTTGCGCGCCATGAAGATGGCGGAGAAATTTAGCCGGCCGATTTTTACTTTCATCGATACTCCCGGAGCTTATCCCGGATTGAGCGCGGAAGAGCGCGGACAGGCGGAGGCCATCGCCTACAACCTGCGCGAAATGGCGCGTCTGCGAGTACCCATTATTGCGGCGATTATCGGCGAGGGAGGCAGCGGCGGAGCGCTGGCGATCGCGGTCGCGGATCGAGTTCTGATGATGGAAAATGCCACCTACTCGGTGATTTCGCCGGAGTCCTGCGCGGCCATCATGTGGCGCGACGCTGCCAAGAAAGAACTCGCGGCTGAGGCTCTGCGCATTACCGCCACCGATTTGAGCGAGCTGGGTTGCATCGATGGAGTGATTGCCGAGCCCGAGGGCGGAGCGCAAACGCAATCACGAGGAAGCGGCAGCATTGCTCGATGCGGCTTTGCAAAAGCACTTGGCCGAACTGAAGCAGCTTCCCATTACGGAATTGGTCGCGTCGCGATATCAGCAAGTTTCGCAACATGGCGCAGTTCTTCCGGCCAGAGGAGTAGGCCTGGAATCCGTGGGGACAGCCACAATCGCCCGCAAGCCTCGTTCGCTTTTAGTTTTCAACCATGTACCTGAGTAACTCTGTTCTCCGCCCACGACCAACGTTCCGTACCGTATAATAAACAGTTTGGCATAATCGATTTTTCAGATACGCCATGCGCGGCAAACCGCGCTGGCCAAAGGAAAGAAAGGATTAGGGATGGCCACGACAGATGTAGCGTCTCCACCAAGCCTCGATGGAGAGGTGGAGCAGAAACGCGTCGCCAACGATATGAGTATTCAGGTGGCGACGGTCAACGGATCCGGTTCACAAAGTTCCAACACCGTACTTCTCCGCAGTATTTTCCAGATGGGCGTTCCGGTTTCGGGCAAGAATCTTGTTTCCCTCGAACATCGCGGGCTTGCCGACCTGGTACACCATCCGCGCCAACAAAGACGGTTACATCGCGCCGCAAAAAGGAAATCGATTTCCTGGTGGCCATGAACGCGGAGACGGCGCAGGAAGATGTCATGTCGCTCGCGCCCGGCGCCGGCGTGCTCTACGACGAGCCGCTGAATCTGAGCGGCTGCGCAACGATCTGGTTTTCTATTCCGTTCCATACGACAAGCTGGTCGGCCCCGTCTGTCCTGAAGCCAAGCTGCGCAAGCTGGTCAAGAACATGATTTACGTGGGCGTGGTGGCCAAGCTGCTTGAAATCGATATGGCCGAAGTGGAGAAGGCCATCCGCAAGCAGTTTGCCAAGAAGGTGAAGGCGGCGAATCTGAACCTGGCGGCGGTGCTGGCTGGGTTCGAGTACGCCACTGCCAACCTGCCCAAGCGCGACCCGTATTTCATTCAGCGCATGGATAAGACGCAGGGCAAGATCATCATTGACGGCAATTCGGCCGCGGCGCTGGGCTGCATGTTCGCCGGCGTCACGTTCGTTAGCTGGTATCCCATTACGCCGTCGTCTTCCTTGCCGGAGACGGTGATCGAATACATGAAGCGCTTCCGCATCGGCCCCGACGGCAAGGCGACCTTCGCCATCGTTCAGGCGGAAGACGAACTGGCCGCGATCGGCATGGTGCTCGGCGCCGGCTGGGCAGGCGCACGCGCCATGACCGCGACCGCGGGCCCGGGCATTTCGCTGATGGCGGAGTTTGCCGGCCTGGCTTACTACGCCGAGGTTCCCGGCGTGGTCTGGGACATCCAGCGCGTCGGGCCTTCCACCGGTTTGCCGACGCGCACCGCGCAGGGCGATATTCTTTCCACCGCGTTACTCTCGCACGGCGATACCAAACACATTCTGCTGCTTCCGAGTTCGGCGGAAGAGTGCTTCACCATGGCGCAGCGACGCGTTCGATCTGGCGGAGCAATTCCAGACCCTGGTCTTCGTCATGTCAGATCTCGACCTGGGCATGAACAACTGGATGGCCGATCCGTTCAAGTATCCCGAGAAGCCGATCGCAGCGCGGCAAGGTGCTGAGCAAAGAAGACCTCGGACCGCCTGGGAAGTTTTGCGCGCTACAAGGACGTCGACGGCGACGGCATCGGCTACCGCACTCTGCCGGGCACCGACCATCCCAACGGCGCGTACTTCACCCGCGGCAGCGGCCACAACGAGCATGCGCAATACAGCGAGCGTGCCGACGACTTCGAACACAACATGGAGCGGCTCAATCGCAAATTTGAGACCGCGCGCTCGTTTGTGCCGCGGCCGGAAGTCTCCACCGGCAAGTCGAAGATCGGAATCATCGCCTATGGCACTTCGCACTGGGCGATCATCGAAAGCCGCGATCAGTTGCGCAAGGAGTACAACATCGAAACCGACTATCTGCGTCTCAAGGCTTATCCCTTTACCCGCGAGGTGCATGACTTCGTCAAGCAGCACGACCGCGTCTACCTGGTCGAGCAGAACCGCGACGCGCAGATGCTCAGCCTGCTGAAGCTGGACGTGGAGTCAACCCTGATTCCGCGGCTGCGCAGCATCGCGCACATTCACGGGCTGCCGCTGGATGCGCGCTCGGTGACCGACGAACTCATGTCCATGGAGGGCAAGTAAATGGCGACCACAACCACTCCCACGCCGCCCAGCCCGGCGCCGAAGACCAACCGCATCGGCCTGAGCGTGCTCGACTACAAAGGCGGCAAAACCACGCTGTGCGCCGGTTGCGGCCACAACGCGATTTCCGAGCGCATCATCGACGCCATGTACGAAATGGGCGTTTCGCCCGAGCGCGTCGCCAAGCTGAGCGGCATCGGATGCTCCTCCAAGAGCCCGGCGTACTTTCATGAATCGCTCGCACAGCTTCAACGCGGTGCATGGCCGCATGCCGTCAGTTGCTACTGGCGCGGTGCTGGCGAACCGCAATCTGCTGGCGCTCGGCGTCAGCGGCGACGGCGACACCGCCTCCATCGGCATCGGGCAGTTCGTGCACCTCATGCGGCGCAATCTGCCGATGATTTACATCATCGAAGATAACGGTGTGTACGGCCTGACCAAAGGCCAATTCTCGGCAACGGCGGATTTGGGTTCGAAATTAAAGACTGGCGTCATCAACGACCTGCCGCCGATCGACACCTGCGCGCTGGCCATCACGCTGGGCGCCACTTTCGTAGGCCGCTCTTTCTCCGGCGACAAGAAACAGCTCCACAGCATGTTGAAAGCCTCCATCGCCCATAAGGGCACGGTCATGCTCGACGTGGTTTCGCCCTGCACCACCTTCAACGATCACGAGGGTTCGACCAAGTCCTACAAATACATGAAGGACCACGACGAGCCGATCCAGGAAGTCAGCTTCGTGCCCGCGTTCGAGGACATCACGGTGGAATACGACGCCGGCACCACCGTCGAAGTCACCATGCACGACGGATCCGCACTTGCGCCTGCGCAAGCTGGAGGAAGAGTACGACCCCACCAACCGCATCCAGGCCATGCACGCGGTTGAATGAGGCGCACGAAAAGGGCGAGGTGCTGACCGGAGTGTTCTACGTCAATCCCGAGGCGCCGAACTTTCTCGATATGCTGAACATGATCGAGCAGCCGCTGGCGACGCTGCCGGAGTCGGTGGTGCGGCCGGGCAGGGAAGTGCTCGAACAGGTGATGGAAGAGTTGCGCTAAGTTCTGAGAACCGTAAACTCGAAACTGAGATCAGTTCTTCTGAAGTCCTGAAGCGTCTGATCGGAAGACGGGTGCCCAATCCTCGTCGCGCTTTTTGCGACAAGGGTGGTATTTCGCTGGCCCGTCCTCCGCGAAGCAGCGGGGATGAACGTTAAACTCCTCGACGCTGGTTTGACATTTCGAAGAGAAGTATCCCCGCCGCGACCGCCGCATTGATCGATTCGCCCCTTCCGACCATCGGAATGCGAACCGTCAAGTTCGAAGCCTCGATGAGACCTTCCGACAAGCCCTCCTTTTCACTTCCGATAAGAAGCGCAGCTGGCCATCGGCAGCGCCATGTTCGATAGTCCATCAATCCGTTCGGTGAGGACCCCACCAATGTCACGCTCGAAGATTGTGCCCAATCGACGAATTCCCGGTGCGAACAGCGCACCAGCTTTTGAGAAAACAGAGATCCCATGCTTGCCCGAACCGCGGCAGGATTCCACGGATCAGCGCCGGGACTAATCATGAAGATTGCAGCTATCCCGGCTGCCTCCGCAGTTCGGATGATTGTGCCTAGGTTGCCGGGAGAGTCAAGGGACTCGACCGCGAGCCAGAGGGAGTCCGGTGATACTCGCAATTCAGCTAAGGAAGTCCAATGCTGCCTCAGAACCGCGCCGATTCCCTGCGGCTCCGTGGCGAGCGTCAGTTCACGGTAAAGTTGCGGCGAGAGTTGCGTGGAAGGGAGACCGGACTGCCGAAGCCTTCGCGCAAGCTTCCGGCCGAATCGGTTCGATAGAACAGAAGGATCGTAAAAGACGGACTGGATGGGAGCATTGTGCTCGACGGCCCTGGCGAGGTGTCGAATTCCCTCGATCAAGTATGAACCCGTGCGAAACCGGCCAGCAGGTGTTTGGAGAGAACGGAGCGTGAGGAATCTGGGGTCGCGGGCGTGATGTACTACAGAGAGTTTGTTTTCATGCATGGCCTCCATGCGGTATTGGACCGCGGCCATTGGTGAGATTTGAACTACGAACCGATTGTTGCACGACGCAAGTTAGAGGGCAAGCATTACTGTGCACTACCATGAACGCCCGTTAGGTCGGTACCTTCATTCCCTCCGCCGTTTTCCTCTTTCCTCGGGTTCCCCGCTGTATTCTGGATTTCCTCCAGGCTCGGGAAAGTCGGTATCTGCCGATTTCACCATCGCGTCTTGGTCCCGGTGACCGAGCTGCCCGCTCATGGAAGTATTGCCCGGCTGGTCCTTATCCTCTTCTACTGCGCCTTTGCCGAGGTCCTGGTCCTTACTGGGAACGTCCTTATGATCGCTCAATCCATATGCTCCTGAACCGCCAAATAGGAAGCCGCCTGTAATTCCCGCTATAATCCCTAAGATACGCCGAAACTTTCCCGCGCGGTACAGGTTTAACGGAACAGTCGCAGACTGTCCAGGGAGCGATCATGAAGCGTCTGGGATTGGCAATTGCAGTTGGCTTGATACTGATGTTGAGTGCGTTGGCGGAACCGGTGGCTCGCGCCTCCAACCTGAGCGAGGGATGGTCTTCCGAACCCGCAGGGCGCGCGAGTTGTCCAGGTGAGCGCCCGCCACCGGCGTCACCGGCGCCATCACCGGCACCACCGGCGACGCTTATAAGCTTGGCTCCAGCCGCCGTTTCCCGCGGATTCGCCATACTGTTACCTTCGTTCGTCGCGGCGCGGCATGGTTCTGTCCTAGAATTTCCAGAACATGACTGCGCCGACCACGTTGTTTCGGCCTTTTTCCCGCCTGGTTAAAATCACGATTCTCGGGAAGGAGTTCGAGGTCCCGGAAAATAATCCGCTGCTGCGCTGTTTTCAGTATCTGGCGCCGGAGGCGGTTTCTTATGGCCGTTTCTGCTGGAACGAGGACTGCCAGTACTGCCGGGTTAGTTTCGACCTGGGTGACGGCACGCCGCGCCGCGCCGCACTTTCGTGCAAGCTGATGGTTCAGGAAGGCATGCGCGTGACCGAGGCAGCAACGGAGATTCGATACTGCCTGAGGGATTTGAAGCTGGATCGGTAGGCCCGCTTTTGTCATGTCGAGCGGAGCCGGAGCGAGCCGAGTGAAGCTCCGGCGCAGTCGAAACACCCCTACCCCTCAACGTTGGTGCCGGGTGTGGGGATTCCTCCGCCTTCGCTATCGCTCAGGGTCGGAATGACAGTGCTTGTAAGCGCCTGTTGAAGCCTACGGCTTGCGCACCGTAACGCCTGCGGGAACGCCGAGTTGCTGCAGTTTCTCGCGTGCCTGCAGGGCCTCATTGGTGCGCGGATAACGCTGCATCACGTGACGCAACTCTGCGACACCCTCGGCCTTTTGGCCCAGTTCAACCAGTGCGTAGCCCTTCTTGAGTTGAGCCGCTGCCGCCTTGTTGCCGCCGGGGAAGTTCTGCAGCACCTGGTCGTAGTCCTTGCTGGCTTGCTGATAATTTCCCTGGCGAAATTCAATTTCGGCCAGATAGAAATATGCGTTTCCCGCGAGATCGGTGTTGGGATAGAACTTGATGTAATCGGTGAATTCCTGAATCGCGATGTCGTTCTTGCCCGCGTTGTAGTCGCGGAGAGCGTTGTTATAGAGTACATCCGGTGGAGGCGCTTGGGCCTGCGCCTGTTGCTGCTGCGCCGCTTGCGCCGTCTGCGCGGACAGGGTCTGTTGCGCCGCCTGCATGTCCTCAAGCTGCTTGCTCACTTTCGCCAGCCGGGCCTTCAATTCGTCCAGCGTATCGTTGAGCGCCTGAATCTGGCCGGAGAGTTGGTCTACATGCCCAACACTCTCGCCTTGCTGCTTTTGGAGGGTAGTCTGCAGATTGTTGACCGCAGTCGTGGTCTTGTTCATGCCGTCGATGTTCTGATCCAGCAGATTTTTCATCACGCCCATGCGCTCGTCGAAAGAAGTCTGCATGTGCGTCATCTGGTCCTGCAGATTCTGCACCTGGGTTTGCAACTCGACGATTTCGCGGCTTACACCCCAGGCCGGAGCCGACCCGAGGCAAAGCGCGCCCAGCACCGCAGTGATGATCCATTGGCGTTGTATTCTCATAGGCCACCCATATGTCTTTCCCTAGGATACAAACTTTAATTCGGTAAGTTGCATGGCATTCAATCGTTTGTCATTCCGAAGCGCCGGGCTTTGGCGCGAGGAATGTGCTTTTCTGCCACCCGCTCGGAATGACAATGTGGTTGGGGCAGCGGCAACGGACGGTGAGCACCCTACAAACGCAAGCACCCTCCGAACGTCGAGCGCCTTCCGAACACAGTTGTCTTATGGGGTTCGGCCAGTGGCCCCGTGGCGCGCGGAGTCAAAATAAGAACCCAAGCCAAAGGTGGGAGAGAGCGGCGGCCTGCCGCTCTCTCCCGCGACGATTACTTCTCGTACACGAAGTGGGAGCGCCGGTTCTGCTGCCAGCATTCTTCGGTGGATTCGGTGCAGAAGGGCCGCTCCTTGCCGTAACTGATGGTACGGACGCGGTCAGCCGCAATGCCGCCCTGCTCCAGCGCGCTGCGCACCGATCCGGCACGATTGTCGCCCAGCGCCAGGTTGTATTCCGTGGAGCCGCGCTCGTCGCAATGCCCTTCGACGGTGAAGTGGATCCCCGGATGCTCCTTCAGGAATGCAATGTCGCCCTGAATCGCAGCCTGTTGATCCGCCCGGACATCAAACTTGTCGTAATCGAAGTAGATGTCGCGGACGCTCTGGGAGAACAGCTCCTCCTCCGTCGCCGTAGCTACCGGCGGCGGTGGCGGTGGTTCGGTCACGGTGACCCGCGCCGTGGCCTCCTGAGTTCCTCCCGCACCCTTGGCGGTCAGGTGATAGGTGGTCGACTCCATGGGAGTTGCTTGCTGGGAGCCGCTGGCCTGCACGGCCCCGATGCCGTCAATGCTGACGTCGGTGGCATTGCTGGTTTCCCATGTCAGCGTAGTCGATTGGCCCTTCTGAATCGCGTTGGGATTCGCGCTCAGAGAGGCCGTCGGAGCAGGCGCTGCCGGCGGTGGCGGCGGGGGTGGCGGCGGGGCCACTTTCTTTTTGCAGGCGCCAACCATCATGATTGCGCCTAAGACGAAGATGAGCGGAATCCACTTGCGCGTTTGGTGCGTCACTTTCTCCTCCATGCTTGATCGCACGCTGCTAAGCCCAGCGTTGCGGGTCGGTTCCGGTAGTGGCGGGACCCAATTCTCCGCCTTGTCTCCGGGCTAGATCAATTAAGAATAGGCCCATATGCAATTATTAACTACTTCCAACTCCAATTGGGTTGCGTGTTGCTTCCCGTGAAAGTTAATTGCTTCTGGTTTGTCCCATCTGCCAACATGGTCCAAATCTGTTCGCTGCCAGAACGGCTGGACTGGAAAATGAGGTGCCTGCCATCCGGCGACCACGAGGGAAAATCATTGCGCCCGCCATCGTGGGTCAACTGCACCCACTGTTTGCTGGCCAGATCCATGAGGTAGATGTCTTCCGCGCCGGGGGCGCCGGGTCCATAGTGGCGAATCCAAGAAAATGCCAGAAATTGCCCGTTGGGATGCCAGGTCGGCGAGACGGCATAGCCTTGGTCGGTTAGCCGCTGGGCATTGGTGCCGTCAGCCTCCATAGTGTATATCTGGGGCAGTCCAGTCCGGCCGCTTACCCATGCGATTTGCGCGCCGGTCTTACGATTCCACACCGGCGACACGTCCGGGCCTTTGAAGGCGGTAATGCGCTTGAGACCTGCGCCCGAGGAGTCGACGACATAAATCTCAGAGTCGCCCGAGCGCGATGACGAAAATGCCAATTTGGCGCCGTCCGGCGACCAAGCCGGCGAAAGATTGGTGCTGCCAAACCGGGGAAATGCCACCAGCCGGTTCAGCTCCAACGAATACATCAGAATCTCCCAGCCGCCCTTGACCAGGGAACTGAAGGCTACTCGGGAACCGTCCGGCGAAACACGCGGCGAAAGCGAAATCGAGCCCAGATGAGTCACTGGATGCTGGTTGGCGCCGTCGTAGTCCATCGCCCAAACTTCCTTGTGCCCGGTACGGCTGCTGACGAAGTAAATCTTGCTCTCCGCGATTCCGGGAATACCGCCGCCGAGGCGGAAAATAATTTCGTCCGCGAACTTGTGGGCGATGGTGCGAGCGGCCTCGACTGTGGCCGTATCCTGATACTGCTTGCCCAGCACCTGCGGCACGGAGGGATTCTTCACATCGTAGAGCCAGCCCTGCACGATGACACTGGTGCCGGTGACTCCGAGATTGCCAAAGGCCAACATGGAAGCATTCGGAGGCGGAGAACTCCAGGCATCGAACTTGACGTCCGCCCCGGTGCCCACGGGACCAACCGGGTAGAAGCTCTTTGACACCATGTCAAAGATGCCGGCATTGTCCAGATCGTTCCACAGCGTGCCATTGAATACGCCCAGCAGGTCGGTGTTTTTGGGATCGGGAGTGGAAGCCTTAAAATCAGGCACCGCCAGCCGGACCTTTTCGACGCCGAGCCCAGTACCGGTCTTGATCCAATCCTGCGCCGCCACGGAGGCGGTCAGCATCAGCAACGGAAGAAACCAACTAAGAATTCGCTTCATCAATATGAGTTCCTCAAAGCTAGTAGCTTGTAACGAATCGGGCCATCGGTGATCTTCGTGAAGACAACACAATCTTAGGACAACGCCCACGCCCCCAACAGGTCTATCTATCTTTTGTAGTCGAACCAGAACTCGACCGTAACCCTATTTCCCGAATAATCGGAGGGCAGGGGACCAAAAGTGTCAATGCGCTGCAAAGCCCGAATGGCGGACTGATCCAGCGAGGGCACACCGCTCGACTGTTCAATTTGCATGTTGCCAGGTCTCCCGTCACGGTTGATGTCAAAGGTGACATAAACCCGCTGCGCCTCCGTGATACGCGGGTCGACTTCATATTTCAACCAGTTCTCCGAGACCTTCTGCTGCACCACCCGCACGTACCAGGCATAGCGCGTGCCGAAGTCTCCGCCACCTCCGGTAAAACCGAACCCGCCTTTGGCTCCGCCGGCGCTGAATGTGCCATAGGGCCCGCTGACCGGCCCGCCTTGCCCGAAGGGAACCACGTTATTGGCTTCGACCACCGGCTCCGGCGCCGGCTTGCGGCGGCTGGCGCTGACGGTGGGTTTGGGCTTCTGTTTGGCGCTTTGCTCGGGAATCGGAATCGCGTCCGGCACCTGCGCCTCTTCGGGCTGAGGTTTCGACTGCGTCAGTCCCTTGGACTCATTGGCCAGCACATTTTCGGCCGGCGCCTGTGTGGCGGGCAGCGGCACCGTGCTTACCAGGCTCACGCCCATGGCGTCGCCTCCGCCGCCGGCTCCCCAGTTCCCACCTCCGCTGCTGGGCGCGATTACGGCATAGGCGATAATCGAGCCTGCCACCGCAACGTGCAACACGAGGGACCAAGTCAGGTTGCGGCCCCACTGGTCGTGCTCAAAAAAGATTTCCGCGTTACTTGCCATGCGATTCGAGCGGTTGCGTCACGATGCTTACGTTGGTAATACCCGATTGTTTAACCGCATCCATCACCGTCGCGAACACGCCGAAGGGAACATCCTCATCGGTGCGGACGAAGATGGACTGGTGCTGCGGGTCCCTTATTTTTTGATGCAGGGTAGCCCCGATCTCGTTGATATTAATTGGCTCATTTCCCAAAAAAACCCGCTGTTTCTTGTCGATACTGATTACCAGCCTCTCCTCGGTGATCTCCTTCACGGTGCGGGTTTTGGGGACGTTCACTTCGATGCCCGACTGCAGCACCGGCGCCGTGACCATGAAGATGATCAACAGCACCAGCACCACATCCACCAGCGGCGTGATGTTGATATCCGACAGCGAGGTCTGAGTGCGCCCGTTGGAAGCGGTGAAAGCCATTACCGACGCCCCTGAGGAGCTTCCACCATGCGGTTGGCGGCGAGTGCCTCCTGATGTTCGACCGCATTCAGAATCTCCAGGCTGAAATCGTCGCCGCGCGAAGCGAACTCGCGAATGGATGCGCCGATCAGGTTGTAAGCAATGACCGCCGGAATGGCAGCAGCGAGTCCGGCGGCGGTGGTGATCAGAGCCTCAGAAATCCCCGGGGCGACCGCGCGCAACGTGGCTGCGCCCGCCGTACCTAAGCCGTGAAAGGCGTCGATGATGCCCCACACCGTGCCGAACAACCCCACAAAAGGCGTGACCGCGCCGGTGATGGCGAGCCACGGCAGGTTGCGCTCGAAGCGCGTAATCTCCTCCGATGCTGCGATCTGCATGGCGCGGTGAATGGCCAGCGGATTACGCACCATGCCGTTGTTAGCTGTCTGACGGCGATACTCCTCGTATCCACCTTCGAAGACCCCAACCAGCGGACTAGGCCGGAATTGGTCGGCAACTGCGGAGACATCCTGCAGGCGCTGCGCTTTGCGGAATGCGCGCATAAAACGCCCGCTGCGGCCTTTCGCACGCCGCAACAGACTCCACTTGGACAGGATGATCGCCCATGACACCAGGCTGAACATCAAAAGCAGAAGCAGTACAACCTTGGCGACAGGGCCGGTTTCGCCCACCAAATCAACAATGTCGCCGCCGATGAATAGCGCGGGCAATAGGAATGAATGCATGGATTTGGGTTGAGTCCTTAGCTGAGATTATAGAGCATGAAAGCCGCGATTCTCGCGGACGAATCCTATGCGCCAACCCCAAAACGGAGCCGGAACTGACCGCTGGTTAGGGCTTTTCGGCATGTTCCGCGGTCTAGAGATGCATTTCCACAGGCTTCCGTTGGTTGGAGATCCGCGAGTCTGAAGGAGTCTGAGAACTGAGAACTGAGAACTCATATCTAGTAACCGGTTACCCTATCTTGCGAACCCTCACAAAATCCCAAGTGTGACGGAGCTGTGGAATCCCACCCTAGTCGCAAAAGACACGGAAACGGGAGAGACGGGGGAGCGGAAGCTGGAGACGGCGTCGCGCGATGCCGAGAGATTCTATGGTGGGATTGCGGCGCCGGCGCTGATCGGGATGGAAGCCACCGGCAACACCCATTGGCTGGTGGATCTGCTGGCGGAGATCGGGCACGAGCTGTGGATGGGGGATGCGGCGCAGATTCGGGCCAGCTACGTGCGGCAGCAGAAGACGGACCGGCGGGATGCGGCCCACATTCTGCAGCTGCTGGTGGAAGGGCGGTTTCCGCGCATCTGGATGCCGTCGAGTGAAGTGCGCGATCTGCGGCAACTGCTGTTGCATCGTTACAAGCTGGTGATCATTCGAGCGCGGGTGAAAAACGACTGCAACACCTTGCCTTGAATAGGGAGTGCAGAAGAAGAGCCAGATGTGGAGCCAGGCGGGGCAGCAGTGGCTGCGCGATCTGCCGCTGAAACCCTGGGCGGGACGCCGGCGCGATGACTTGTTGCGGCTGATGCCATGCTCGACCAGCAGATCCTGCCGCTGGACGGGGCGGTAAAGTCAGAAGCGCAAGGAGACAAAATGGCGCTTCTTCTTCAAACCCAACCCGGAGTGGGAGCGATCACCTCGCTGGCCTATGTGCTGACCATGGGCGATGTAGGCCGCTTCCCGCGCGGCAAGCAGGTGGCCAGTTACCTGGGACTGATTCCGCGTGAGCATTCTTCGGGGGGGACGGCAGAAGTTGGGGGCGATCAGCAAGCAAGGCAACCGCATGCTGCGCATGTTGCTGGTGGAAGCGGCACAAAGTGCGGTGCGTTACGATCCCGAGTTCCGCAGAGAGTATCAGCACCTCTGCCACTCCAAGCCGAAAGCCGTGGCCAAAGTGGCGGTGGCGCGCAAGTTGGCCGTACGACTGTACTGGATGCTACGCACGCAGCAGGGGTATCCGGCAGTCGTTCATATCGAGAGCAGCCCGCCGGGTGCCCCTGGTCGGCGCAAGCTAGACCGTAGGAATTGATTGGGCGCTCTCGCATCCCGTAGCGACGGGATGTTCGCATAGAAGAATCATGGCCGATACTTAGGTCGAATCGATGGTTGGAATGACAAGTTCTGCCGCGATGCGATTCAGGGTGAGATGTTCCAGAGTCTTTGGTCCTCAGAACTTAAAACGGCAAACCCATCCGGAGCTGCGCACCGGACAGGAACCGTGTGCCCTTGACAACGCCTTCGCTCTTATCGAGGGGCACCCGCGGTCGAAGCGCTTTCGGCAAAAGCCCACGTGGGTGGAGGCTCGCGCCTTTACACCTTCTTCGCCACCGTGTTACCCTCATAAACGTTACAGACAATCGAAAAAACTAGAAGACAGGAGTGCATCAGGTTAGTGCTAGCCAGAGAGCAAAAAAAAGCCCTCATTGACCAACACGGTACGCATCCCACCGATACGGGCAGTCCCGAAGTCCAGATCGCGCTGCTAAGCGAACGCATTGGCCAACTGACGGAGCACTTCAAGACGCACCAGAAAGATCACGGCTCGCGCCGCGGCCTTCTCATGCTGGTGAGCAAGCGGCGTCGCTTGCTCGACTATCTCAAGACCTACGATTCCACTCGTTACAAAGGCGTGGTGCAGAAGCTCGGTCTTCGCCATTAATTCGGCGGGGCGCGAGTTTTTGTCCGACTATGGTTTTGCCGTGAGGCAAAGGGAATCGTTGTACCGCTTTCGCCGCCCTGCCCGGGTTGGCGGCGGCGCGTTCACAATTGACTGCGAAAGCCGCGAGAGGTGCGTCTCCGGCGTTTCTCAGGCCGCTCCTGGCACTGGCCCTTCCGTCGTGCAATCTCCCAGACCCGCACTCCCGCGCTCTCCTGCCCAAGAAGGAAATGAAATATGACGCATGAAGTATCTGTAGAACTAGCCGGCGGCAAACGCCTCTCTTTTGAAACTGGAAAATTAGCCAAGCAGGCGCACGGCTCGGTCGTGGTCCGCACCGGCGAGACCGTCGTCCTGGCGACCGCTGTAGCCAACGCCGATCCCCGCGAAGGCATCGACTTCTTCCCCCTCACCGTCGACTACCGCGAATACACCTACGCCGGCGGACGTTTTCCCGGCGGCTTTATCAAACGCGAAGGCCGCATGAGCGAGCGCGAAACGCTCACCTGCCGCATGATCGACCGCCCCATGCGGCCGCTGTTTGCGGAAGGCTTTCGCTGCGAGACGCAAATCATCGCCTTCGTGCTGTCGGCCGACGGCCAGAACGATCCCGATGTGATTGGCATTAACGCCGCATCCTGCGCCACCACTATTTCCGACATTCCCTTCAACGGGCCGGTAGGCGCGGTGCGCGTGGGCCTGGTCAATGGCGCTTTCGTCGTCAATCCAACCTACGACGAGATGCGCGAGAGCCTGCTGAACATCATGGTCGTCGGCACCGCCGACGGCATCGTGATGGTCGAATCCGGCGCCAAGGAAGTGAAAGAAGAAACCGTAGTGGACGCCATCGACTTCGGCCATGCCGAAGTGAAAAAGATTTGCGCCGCCATCAGCGAGCTGCGCGCCAAGGCTGGCAAGCCGAAGAGGGAAGTCACTCCTCCCGAGTTCGATCAGGCTTACTATGACCAGCTGAAGAAGAAAGCTGGGGTCGATCTGTCCGACGCGCTCGATACCGAGAAGCATCCGAAAGCCGAGAGCCAGAATCTGGTCAAGGAACTCAAAAAGAAATTGCAGGCCGAGATTCCCGAAGAAGACGAAGCCGCCCGCGCCAAGCTCAAGACCTACTACGAAACCCTGCGCGAGCGCACCTTCCGCGAAGAGGTCATCGGCCGCAAGCGCCGTCCCGATGGACGCGCCTTCGATCAGGTTCGCGCCATCTGGGTAGAAGTCGGCGTCCTGCCGCGCACTCACGGCTCCGCCATCTTCACCCGCGGCGAAACCCAAGCCCTGGTCACCACGACGCTCGGCACCAGTGACGACATGCAGCGCCTCGAAGGTTTCGAAGGCGAATCCAAAAAACGCTTCATGCTCCACTACAACTTTCCGCCGTTTTCGGTGGGAGAGGTTCAGTTTATGCGTGGCGCTGGACGGCGCGAGATTGGACATGGGGCGCTGGCGGAGCGCGCGGTTTCG
The DNA here is from genome assembly GCA_963735545.1 of uncultured Acidobacteriaceae bacterium. Lineage (GTDB taxonomy): Bacteria > Acidobacteriota > Terriglobia > Terriglobales > Acidobacteriaceae > PALSA-270. The sequence goes on along the minus strand of CAVTLU010000014.1, from coordinate 107,310 downwards.
GCGGTGTTGCCGAACGATGTGGACTGGCCTTACGCCATGCGCGTGGTTTCCGACATTCTGGAATCGAATGGGTCGTCGTCGATGGCCAGCGTTTGCGGGGCTTCGCTTTCGCTGATGGATGCGGGCGTGCCGCTGAAGTCGCCAGTAGCTGGAGTTGCGATGGGGTTGGTGAAGGAGGGCGACGACTATGCCATCCTGACCGACATCGCCGGCGCGGAAGATCACTACGGCGACATGGATTTCAAAGTCGCCGGCACCAAGGACGGCATTACTGCGTTGCAGATGGACATCAAAGTCGGCGGCATCACCATGCAGATCATGCGTGAGGCGCTGGCGCAGGCGCAACGCGGGCGGCTGCACATTCTCGACAAGATGAACGAGGTTATGTCGACGCCGCGGGAGAAAGTCTCTCTGTATGCGCCGCGGATTTACACCTTGCAGATTCCGGTGGATAAGATTCGTGATGTCATCGGGCCCGGCGGCAAGATGATTCGCAGCATCATCGAGCAGACCGGCGTGAAGATCGACGTCGAAGATTCGGGCAAGGTCAACGTGGCTTCGAACGACGAAGCTTCGGCGAACAGGGCGCTGCAGATCATTCGCGACCTGACCGCTACCGCCGAAGTAGGGAAGACCTACCTGGGCACGGTCACGCGGCTGGCTGATTTCGGGGCGTTTGTCGAAATCATTCCTGGGACCGATGGGCTGCTGCACATCAGCGAAGTGGCGGAGCATCGCATTAAAGATGTTCGCGACGAGCTGAAAGAGGGCGATCAGGTGCTGGTGAAGGTGCTGGCGGTGGAAGGCAATCGCATCCGGCTATCGCGCAAGGCGATTCTCAAAGAGCAGCGCGCGAAGATGGGTGGAGGCGAAGCTCCTCCGGATGGCGGCGGTGGCGAAGGCCAAGCCGAGCCTGCTGCGGCTCCGGCATTGACCATCGAAGGTGGTGGCGATTTTCCGGATGAGCCGGAGCCGAACTTCAATCGGGATGCGCCGTTTGCGGGTGCGGGAGAGCGTGCGCCGGATCGTCCCGATCGCGGGCCGGGCGGCGGACGTCCGGGCGGCGGGGGCGGCCGGGTGGTGGCGGCGGTGGACGCCGTCGCGGCGGCGGTGGTGGTGGCCGCGGAGGCCCGCGTGGCGGGCATGGCGGCGGACATGGTGGGCCGAGACACTAGTTGCCGGTTAAGACAGGATTAGGGCCGCGACGATTCGTCGCGGCCTTTTTTGTTTGGATGACTCACGCCAGATTGGACTTGTCGGATCCTTTCTAGAGTTATACTTCGCGCTAGACGAGGGCCATGCTGCCCGATGTGATTAGTGAAACATGGAATCCAGGTCCGAGGTACGCACCCTGCGAACCCCGCGCAGATTCTCTCTTTCAAGTCAAAGGTTTTTTCTCTCTGGAGCGGTGCAGGAGAACCTCTCTCTTTTTTAGGCGGCGGATGCCAGTTCGAGTTCGGGGAACAAACGGGAGCCGTCGTAGTCGGTGCGGCTGCGGAACATACCGAAGATGGCGTGCAGCATCTTGCGGGCGACAGCCATGAGGGCTTGCAGTTTGGCTTTGTGGCGGGCGATCAATGCGTGGTAGAAGGCGCGCAGGTGGGGATCGTGGCGCACTGCGACTAGGGCGGGCATGTACAGAGCGCGCCGCAGATAGCGGTTGCCGGCGCGGCTAATGCGTGCGCGTCTATGTACGGAGCTGCCGGAGTCGTGATGGGCGGGATCCAGTCCGCTGTGCGCCACCCATTGGCGCACGGTGAGGTTGGGGGCCAGCAGCGCGAGTTCTCCCAAGAGGTTGAGGGCGCTGACCTCGCCGATACCAGGCATGCTCAACAAGCGGGCGAAACGCGGGCGTAGTTCGGCGTCCCCGGTGATGAGGGCCAGGGCGGCGCGCCGCATCTTTTCGGTGCGCCGCTGCAGATCGCGCAGCGAGCGTTTCAGGTCTTGTTGCACCCAGCGCGAGCCGGTGCAGGAAGCCGAAAGCGCATGCAGACGATTGCTCTGCTGGGTGTGCTGCTGGGTGAGGGCGGCGATGTGGCGCGTCAGAGTGCGCAGTTCCAGAGCGGACGCGGGGGGCGGCTGCCAGGGTTGGAAGGGCATGCGCCGGGCATACTCGGCCAGCACCTGGGCGTCGGCGGGATCGGTTTTGCTGCGGCACAGGGTGGCGGCAAAAGCATGCACCTTCTTGGGATTGAGCACCGCCACTTCGATTCCCGCCACGGCCTGCAAAGCCAGCGCCAGGTCGAGACTGTAGCGGCCGGTGGCTTCCAGACAAACCCGAATGCGCCTCCCGCTTTTTTGCAGCCACAGGATCAGCGCCTGGTGTCCGCTGGCCTGGTTGGGAAAACTGCGTTGCAGACCTTTCCCGTCATCGCCCGCGAGGGCGACGGCGAGTTGGGCCGCGCTGACATCGATTCCACAACAGAGAAAAGCTTCCTGCTTGTGCATGAGTGGCTCCTAGAGTTAATCTGCGGTTCCGGCTTCCGCCCCGGGCAAACTCTTGGCGCCGACCTTGAACATGCAGGCTCAAAAGGCCTTCGATTCTCCACGGCGTCGAAAAGAGAGGGGCGGGGGCCGCTCTGCGCACAGGCTCAACCTCGGCCTAAGGGTGCGACGACCTCTCCGCCGAAACGCGACCTCATCGTAGTCGCGTCTGGAAATGGAAGATACAAGGGTGCGGCAGCCTCTGTTGAGGAGACGGAAAGAAAAATCAGAGAAAGGGTGGGCCAGCCCCCCGGAAACACCACCAACAACGGCGCCTACGTGTACGACGCCGAGAACCGGCTGGCGAGCGTCGCGGTGCCGGCCACCAGCTACGTTTACGACGGGGACGGCAAGCGCCTGATCAAGTGCGCGGGGACCTATCCCAGTTGCTCCTCCGGCACGCTCTACTGGACCGGCACGGGCAGCGACGCCCTGGCCGAAAGCGACCTGAGCGGCAACCTCAGCGCCGAATACATCTTCTTCAACGGGATGCGGGTGGTGCGCAAAGACCTGCCCAGCGGGGCAATTCATGACTACTTCCCCGACGCGTTGGGCACCACGCGGATCGTCGCCAACCCGCTTAGCCCAAGCAGTGTCTGCGTGCAGGAGTCGGATTACTATCCTTACGGCGGGGAGATTCCGATCAGCAATTGCGGCGATACGAATCACTACAAGTTCACGGGGAAGGAGCGGGATGTGGAGAGCGGGCTGGATGAGTTTGGTGCGCGATATTACGCGAGCAGCCAGGGCCGTTTCGTGATTCCCGATTGGGCGGAGAAACCGACTACCGTACCCTACGCGAGTGTAGAATGTGTCCGGGCCATCGGTACCCACCCTTCAAAGAACGAAGGGTGGGGCAGCCTCATTGCGGGAAGGGACGGGAAAATCGAAGGCTGCGCCAGCCCCCGAGTGCGAACGCATCTCAGTGTGACCAATACTGACGTGAACAAAGCCAGAACACGAATCGTTAGCGTCGGCGTCGGCGTCGTGCTCATGCTCGCTTCCATCGTTATCGAAAGCGAATTTCCCAGGAAAGAGCGGGAAGTACAAATCACGGTGTGGACCCTAGTCGTCGTCACAATGGCGATATTAATCAATCATGTGCACGTACGGGAGAGATGGTTTTGGCAAGGTTTTCTACTTGGATCACTGCTACACATTGTCGCCTTGTACGGCTCCAGGGATGCTATGCCATTTCCTAGTCTATTAGTTCCGTTCCTGGCGGGCCTGCTTGAGGCAACGGTATGGCAGGTAATCTTCAGAAGGCTATCTGCGAAATGAAAGGGATGGCTCGACCTTTCCCACTCGTCTGGTGGCCAGCCGCCAATACTAGTATTACGCCTACGGCTTCCCCCAAATCGGTTTTCCAAGCGCTGAATCCCGATCTCCCGGACTTGCCGCAATACACCGTGGACCATCCGGTTTCCACGGCAGTGAGTCCGGATGGGGCGACGCTCCTGATTTTAACCAGCGGCTACAGCCTTAATCATGACGCCAAAAATAAGCCGATACCGGGACAATCCAATGAATACGTTTTTGTCTATGACATCACCCAGGGTACCCCGGTCAAGAAGCAGGTGTTGCAAGTCCCCAACACGTTTGTAGGTTTGGCATGGAACCCGAATGGCGAAGAGTTTTACGTCTCCGGCGGCGCGGACGACGATGTCCACATTTTCGAAAAGAAATCCGGACCAGTGGGCGGAAGCCGCGCCACCCGTGGCGTTGGGGCATAAAGAAGGCGCAGGACAAAGGGGCCGTCATTGTAGTTGCGGGGCTGGCGGTGAACGCCAGCGGTTCCCGGTTGCTCGCGGCAAACTATGAGAACGATTCAATTTCATTGATTGACCTCAAGAGCAGAAAAAAGATCGCCGAACTGGATCTGCGTCCGGGGAAAATCAATCCTCAGCAAAGCGGTGTCGCGGGAGGTGAATATCCGTACGGAGTGGCCTTTAAGGGCGACGATCGCGCTTACGTTACCAGCGTCCGTGATCGGGAGATTGTGGTGCTGGATGTTCATGCGTCTCCAACTGTCGTGGGCCGCATCAAGCTCAAGGGGCAGCCGACCAAGCTGCTGCTCAACAAAGCGCAGACACTCCTTTTTGTTGCTGAAGACAACACCGATTTGGTGAGCATCATTAACACCGCAAATGACCATGTGGTGGCAAGCATCAAGAGTACTGCTCCGGAAAGCGTTTTTCCCAGTCAAGGGAAATTCAAGGGAAGTAATCCAAACAGTCTCGCGCTGTCTCCTGACGAACACACGCTCTATGTGACCAATGGCGGCACGAATTCCGTTGCCGTGATTCGTCTGGACCGTGATCCGGACGATAGCCGCGTGGAAGGCCTGCTTCCAACCGGCTGGTACCCAAATGCCGTCAGCGTTAGCCGGGACGGCACCATGTTGTACGTGGTCAACGGAAAAGGGAATGCCGGACCGAATCCAAAAGCCTGCTATACCTCAATGGCGGACAGGACTACTTGTTGGGGAGAGAACCAATACATCATGCAGCTCATGAAGGGCGGCTTTCTGGCCCTTCCGCGTCCCTCCAAAGAGGAATTAGCTGCGCTTACCCTCCAGGTTGGAAAGAACAACCATTTTCCCATACATAGCCCGGCTCCGGTTGACCCGGTGTTCGGGTTCCTGCATAAGAGGATCAAGCATGTTATCTATATTGTGAAAGAGAACAGGTCCTATGACCAAGTCCTGGGTGATCTGGAAAAGGGCAATGGCGATCCCGCGCTGGCGTTGCTGAAAGAGCCCATTACTCCCAATCACCACCAATTGGCCCGGCAATTTGTCACCCTGGACAATTTCTTTTGACAGCGGCGAAGTCAGCGGCATTGGATGGAACTGGAGTACAGCAGCGCGCGCCATGACTTTGTGGAAAAAACGCTTCCCCTCACCTATGCCGACCGGGCGTCTATGTACGATTACGAAGGTGAGAACCGCGGTATCAATGTCTCTATACCCACTCTTGCTGAAAGAGAAAAACTCGATCCGCAAATGAAAGAATTGCCGGATCCCGCCAACGAGTTGCCCGGTACGTTTAACGTGGCTGCTCCTGATGGACCGGAAGACGAGGTTGGCGCGGGATCTTTTTGGGGTCATTTCTACACGTCGTTATTTTGTATCACCTTAAAACTTCTATGCCGTTCCACAGCCTGGGCGTTGCAATCCTCGCTGGTTTTCTTGAAGTCATAGTCTGGCAGGTCATCTTTAGAGGGTTGTCTGCAATATGGTGATATCTAGAGGGGCGTTTAATGGGGGGGCTGGCCTATCCTTTCTCTGATTTTTCTTTCCGTCTCCCCGGGGAATTCGGGAATTCGGGGCCAGGAAGCTGTGAAGAAATTGTCGCTCGATCCAACAACGCCATTGCGAAATTAGCCAGCGCCGGTAAACTGCGGAGGTGAACGACTACGGCGTGCCGGCTGAACCGCGACTTGCCTCCATCAATCGACAACAACTGGTGCTGCGCAGCATCGACGTCGAACAGTTGATCGACGAAGATCATAGCGCGCGCCTGATCTGGCAGTTGATCGGCCGTCTGGACCTGGGCCTGTATCACGCGCAGATCGCGGCGGTGGAAGGGCGCGCCGGGCGGGAGCACACCGATCCGCAGTTGTTGATCAGCTTGTGGATTTACGCGTACAGCCGTGGCCTGAGTTCGGCGCGCGAGTTGGCGCGGCAGTGTGAATACGAACCCGGATGTCAATGGCTATGCGGGTTGCAGGCGATCAGCCACCGGACGCTGTCCGGCTTCCGTTCCGATTACAAAGCAGCGCTGGACGACCTGTTCGTGCAGGTGCTGGGTATGATGAGCGCCGAGGGGCTGATCAGGCTGGAGCGGGTGACGCTGGACGGAACCAAGATCAAGGCGAACGCGGGCGGCAACAGCTTCCGGCGCCAAGAGAAACTGGCGGCGCACCTGGAGTTGGCGCGCGAGCAGGTGCGGGAGCTGAACGCGCAGGCGGAGGAAGAAGAGAAGAGCGCGAGTCGGCGGGCCGCGGCGCAACGACGCGCCGCACGGCAACGAGTCAGTCGGCTGGAAGCGGCGGTGCGCGAGGTCGAGCGCCTGCAACAGGAGAAGAAACACGAGCGCGACCGGTTTGTGGCCCGCGCCTCCAGCAGCGATCCCGAGGCGCACGTGATGCGCAACGGCGAAGGTGGCACCGTCCCCAGTTACAACCTGCAACTGCTTACCGACACGCAACACGGGATCGTAGTGAACGTCGAGGCCACGACCGATGCCATCGACTACCGGCAGATGAAGCCGGCGCTGGAACGCTGCGCAACCACGCTGGGACGCAAGCCCAAACAGATCGTGGCCGATGGCGACTATACCAATCACGCCTCGGTGCAGGCGGCCGCCGAGCAGGGAGTGGACTTCTACGGGTCTTGGCAGGACAGTTGGCGGGCGGTGGAGCGCGATGCGCAGGGACGGCACGCCGAGTTTCTCGCCAGCGCGTTTCCTTACGATGCCGCGCAGGACAGATTTACCTGTCCGGCGGGACAAACGCTCACCCACCATGCGCTCATGAATCGTGACCACGGGGTACGCACCCACGTTTACCGCGCCCCCAAGAAGGCATGCCCCAACTGCCCGCTGCGCGGTCAGTGCGCGCCGCAACCGGCACGGCCAGACTGGCGGCGCTCGATTACGCGCCTGCAAGAACCATCGGCGACGACCGCGTTTAAACAGAAAATGGCAACGGAGGAAGCCAAACAAATCTACGCGCGACGCTCCCAGATCGCCGAGTTTCCGCACGCCTGGATTAAAGAGCGCTGCGGCCTGCGACAGTTCCGCTGCAGAGGTCGCGTGAAAGTAGCCATGGAAGCGACTTGGGCTTGCCTAAGTTACAACCTGACAAGATGGTTCGGCCTAAAGCGGGCCCTGCAAGTACAGCCAGCATAGAATCCTTCAACGGGGGCCGGAAAGTGTGCGGACGCTAGTGATATCGGAAGGTCGAAGCACTTCAGGTAACTGGTGTCCGTCCGCCCGGTGGTCAGGAAAGGCGATTTCTTCACAGCTTCCTGTCCCCGATTTCCCCTGTCCCCGATTTCCGCGATTTCCCGGTGTCCGCTGGCCTGGTTGGGAAAACTGCGTTGCAGACCTTTCCCGTCATCGCCCGCGAGGGCGACGGCGAGTTGGGCCGCGCTGACATCGATTCCACAACAGAGAAAAGCTTCCTGCTTGTGCATGAGTGGCTCCTAGAGTTAATCTGCGGTTCCGGCTTCCGCCCCGGGCAAACTCTTGGCGCCGACCTTGAACATGCAGGCTCAAAAGGCCTTCGATTCTCCACGGCGTCGAAAAGAGAGGGGCGGGGGCCGCTCTGCGCACAGGCTCAACCTCGGCCTAAGGGTGCGACGACCTCTCCGCCGAAACGCGACCTCATCGTAGTCGCGTCTGGAAATGGAAGATACAAGGGTGCGGCAGCCTCATTCGAGGAGAGGGTAAAAGAAATCGGAAAGGGTTGGCCAGCCCCTGGGCCAACTGCGGCGGACATGGGTGTCCGCCCTGTATTTCGGTGGAATCCCACCCCAGCAGCGAGCAACGCGGCTAGGATGGGGTACCGTCCGTCATCACTTTTCGTCGCGAGCGTTCCTGGTGCGGCAAGACGCAGGCGAAGTTCGCTGCATCGCCGGGGCTACCCGTTCCCTTGTAACGCGTCTGGCGGGGAAAAGCACAAATGGGCCGGGTGCCGCCGGAGGGGAAATTCTGCGCCACCCTGGAATCGAAAGGTGCAGTCGCTGGAAACGGCGAGCTGGTGTTGGTGTTCGCCGCTATGATCTGGTCCGGCGGCTCTTCGCTTCTCCACCCAATTGGTGATCGCCGTGAGCAGATTGGCGCTGAAGCTGCTCGTCGCCGGCCCGCCCCCGCAATGCGCCATATTCGGAATCAGGAATAGCCTGGCGAAGTCGTCCGCGTCTCCCGTAACTCTGTCGAGTTGGTGATAGTAGGAGACCAGGTCCACTGCAGAGAAGATTCCGTCGTTGAGGGAATCGTACATGATCAGCTTGCCGCCATGGCGGCGGAACGGCCCCAGCCACGGCGAAGGTCCCCACGGCGTCCCGGTCATGAATTCCATGGGACTTTGCGGGTACTCGGGGGTGCGCGCGAAGATCGTTGGCGCGTCGGTATCGAAGTTGTAGTTGAAGATGAAAGCTTCCTGGCCGTTGGTTCCGGCTACGGGGGTGACCGCGGGCGGATTGGTAAAAATCATGGGCACAGCGCCGGCGCCCAGGGTCAGGTTGATGGCGGTGTTGGTGTTTGGCGCGCCGAAAAACGAGACATTCCATGCTTGCCAGCCCGCGCCGAAGGCCGTCGGCGGATCCCAGATGCCGGCATCCCAATACCAGCCGGAATACAAGGGCCGGCCGTGTGAATCTCTCGCACCCGCGTAGATTCTCTTCAGCGCTTCCACCTGAGCGGAGGTGAGGCATTGACCGGCGTGTGCGGTGTCGCCGTGGGCGCCGGTGGCACTGCAGGTGTAGGCTTCCAGCGCGGGATAGACAAGCCGGTTGGTGCAGGCGGAGTAGTTGTCGATGATTCCATCCACCAATCCGTCAAGGCCGTCGCAGGCGCTGAGAATCGCGGCTGAAACAACTTCCAGATCCTGCGGAGGAAAAGTAGGAGGCAAGTAGGGCTGGCCATTGACATCGGTGCTGGTGGCGAGCGGAGCAAGTTGCTGCTCATTCCACGCCTCGGCAACGGCGGCGCGCGGCAGGTCAAAACCCGGGTTGCCGGCCACTAGGCCGTCGAACAAGTCCGGTTCGCGTTGCGCGGCCACCATGGCGTCGCGCCCGCCATTGGAGCAGCCGATCAGGTAAGAGTATTGAGGGTCTTGGCCGTAATAGCGGGCGACGATCCACTTGGAAACTTTGGTGGTACGGTCAATACCCTTGTAGCCGTAATCAATCCGCGCCTGCTCGTCGATTCCAAAATGCGCGGAACCGCCCGCGTTGGCGTCGTCATCGATCCATCCCAGGGCGGGATTGCCAGGAGCGTCCTCGTGGCCGCCATCGTCGGAAGCGACCGCCCATCCTTGACTCAGTTCCGATCCCAGGCTGCCCACTGGGTTTGCCAGCGATCCGTCGGTGCCGCCGCCGCCTTGCATCTCGAAGCGGCCCTGCCCAGGCGTCGGGGAGATTCAACTCGAAACCAATGCCATAGGTGAAGTGGTCGGGGTCCTGAGCGCTAACCCGCTTATCGATGACCCCAATCACGTTGCAGTAATTGCCGGTGGCGCTTGCGACCTCGGTCGCGCTGATGATCTGCGCGCCGGCGTGCGATAGGCCAGCCAGATCTGCGCATTGCATTGCCGGCGCCACAGTGGCGGCGGCTGCCGCCGCCGGGTTCAGCGCCACAAGGAATAACAAAACTACGATCCCCGAACCTGGTATGGCCGAATTATTCCAAAAACTTCTCCAACCCCTCCCGCAATGGCCCACATTAAGTCTCATCGGATTCCTCCCACAGTGTGATTCTCGCGTTGATGGTGTCAGAATGCTCGAAGGTTGTGCGCCGCCCCCTTTGCCCTCTTTTGCCATTCCTGGGATTCCGACAGCGGGGTGCGCAGGGCCGTCCCCGCTCCCGGACTCACACCAGTGTTTCCACGATGCGTGCCCTGCGCAAACCTGAACGACCTTGGATCGCGCTCTGGAAGCTGGAAAGCGAGCGATTGTTGCGCCATTCAACTTGGCGTGTCAAGACTAAAATGAGATTGCCGCCATACCTAAATGGTATGATCACCCAGCCGGTGGGTTGTAAAGCACGGTCCAGACTTGCCGGGAGCGTATTCGTCAGCCATGGAACTCCATCATTTCCGTTATTTCGTGGCGGTGGCCGAGGACCTGAATTTCACCAAGGCCGCTAAACGGCTGGGGATGGCCCAACCTCCCTTGAGCCGGCAGATTCGCGCTCTGGAAAGTGAAATCGGGGTGCAACTTTTCGAACGCGGTTCCGGGCGCGTTTTTCTCACCGAGGCCGGGCGGCGCTTTCTGAACGCGGCCCGAAACGTACTTGAGGAAGCGGCTGCCGCGGTGGCGATCGCTCGTCAAGGTATGGATGGAGCCCTGGGGACCGTCCGCGTGGGATTTGGCAAAGGGCTCGGAGACCTCCTGGGTGCGGTGATTAATCACCACCTGCGGGTTTATCCGAATGTCGAGGTTGATGTCAGAGACATCTTTTCCGGATTCCAACCAGAGGCGCTCAGGAACCGGAAGGTGGATGTCGCCTTCTCACATGGACACTCCTCCTCTCTCGATCTCAGTTTGGAGAAGCTCTTTCGAGAGGGGCTGACGGTGGTAGTTCCGCGCTCCAGCCGGCTGGCCAGGCATTCTCAACTCACCATGCAGAACCTGGCAAGACAAAATGTACTCCTGATTGACCGCCCTCTCTCTCCCATAGTCCACGACAAGATTCTTGAACTGTGCCGCAACGCAAAAATCAAACCTAATCTCATTCACACCGAAGCCACTTGCTATGACGAAGCCGGCGCCCTGATGATCGCTTCAGGACGGGGCGTTGCCATCGCGGTCGGGGGAAGCCCAGCCCATCCATCTTTTGGCGATCGCCTGGTGGCGCGGGCGTTGCGGGAGCCTTCGGCATGGGTCGATGTGTGCGTCGCCTGGAGAAAAGAGGAGGTCGCGCCGACAGTTCTAAACTTCCTCGAGAGCGCAAGAAAATTACTCAAGCAAACCGCTCTTGTTCAGGATTTTCGAACCTTTCCTCGCAGGCTACGTCGTGGCCTGATTCGATAGCCGCATCGCCTGGTAGTGAATTTCTTACAAGAAATACTTATCATTATGATGATTGTTGCGCGCCTTCGACGGCGCCACGGGGAAACTCGGGGACGGGACTGATCCCAATTTCTAGGCGGGGGCCGGAAATCACCTTGCTCTTCCAGCCCGCCGGGAGCTGGAGAAAACCAGGATCCAGTAGCTTAGAGGGACCGCGCCATGTCAATTCTCTATTACCACGTGGATGCATTCACCAGTGAGCTCTTTGCCGGTAACCCGGCGGGGGTCTGTATCCTTTCCGCCCCTCTCGCGGACAGCATCATGCAGAAAATTGCGGCTGAGAACCGGCACAGCGAGACTGCTTTTGTCGTTGCTCGCGCGGATGGTGATTTCGACTTGCGCTGGTTTACACCCAAAGTCGAGGACGACCTGTGCGGGCATGCGACCTTGGCATCTGCCTTTGTGCTCGCGCTGCGGAAACACAACCTGTGGCCGGTTCGTTTTCACACCCGCAGCGGCATAGTGTCCGTCGCTAAGAACAAAGGTAGCTTGGATCAGGACAACGCCAGCTTTGAATTGGACTTTCCCGCTCAGCCACCGCAACCATGTGCGATGCCAGCCGGCCTCTTACCAGCTCTGGGTTTGAAAGCGGCGCTGGTAATGAAAGCGCGCGACTACCTCGTGGTGGTGGATCAGGCTGAACAAGTGCGATCGCTCTCGCCCGATATTGCCGCTCTTGCCAAACTGGCCGCCGGGAACGGAACGATTGTTACGGCTCCCGGTGAGGGCGACGTGGATTATGTGTGCCGAATGTTTCTACCGTCGGCCGGCATCGATGAGGACCCCGCCACCGGCTCGATCCACTGCACACTGGGTCCGTATTGGGCGGGGCGGCTGGGTAAGGAGACGTTGCGCGCGCAACAACTCAGCGCCCGCGGTGGATGCATGCAGTGCAAAATCGCTGGCAATCGCGTGAAGATCACCGGTCGGGCACGCTTGTACCTTCACGGCACGATTGAACTCTAAAGCGTACGCTCCCGACCCCGCATACCCGGCGGTTCCGCCGGAATAGTTCCATTATTTATTCTGAAACCCCGGAAGCACCCCTCTTCAGAATGCGCAGTGTAGCCAACGCGTCTTCGATGGCCTGGCGTTCCGCGCAGTGCTCCACATCCCGGGAGATGGTTTGCATCCGATTGTGGATAGCCGTCTCCGCCACAGCTACCCGTATCTTCAACTCCTCCGTGTCGAGTTGAAGAAGTGCATCGAGCAAAGGCTTTTGCCACTCGGGGTACTTGAGGCCATCGTTGATTGCCGCTTCGAGTGAGGCTGCCGCATGTCCGTTGTTTCCGCCGTTGCCGTGCGGACTCCCAGGATCGGCGTCCTCTTCCGCGCCGGTTTCCGCTTTGCCCTGGATGTGTCCGCCGCCGTTTTCCTGGCGAACTCGTTCCCGTTCGAGGCGAGCTTCGTCTTCCGCGATTTTCATTGCTAACTCCACCGGAATCTGTTCGAAGTGCGTTTGCCGCATGGTCAGGGCGCCTTTCTTGAGCAAGAGAACGGTAGCAGGCTGCAAGCCTTACGGGTCATATCGTTTGGGGAAACGATTGCCAGCTAAATCCCTAACTTCACGGCACTTGTACTCTCCATTTGCGCAAGGGCAGCAGGCGGTGAGCATTCTCCGTTTAGCGAGTTGTTACCATAGTTGCAGAAGTCGTTACGATATATTACGATTGCGATACGTTAGTTTAACGATACGAATATCGGAGGTCGTCATGCCGCCCAAGGCCAAGAAGTTTTCGATGAACTTCAAGACCATGTCGCAAGGGGATGTCCCGCAAGGCCGGAATGGAAAGCACAAGCGCGTCATCGCGCAAATTCTTGCGGACCTCGACCACACGCAGAACGGCATCGCGCTCAAGGTTCCCTTGGCGGAACTGGAGGAGAGCAAGGAAAAGGTGCGGTCCGCGCTGAATCGAGCCACCCGGAAAGCCGGACGCAATGTGGTCACGGCCAGCGACTCCGACTTTCTATACGTATGGAACCAGGGCGACTGACGGGGCGACCTCGGCTGGCGCCCGCCTTTCCCGTTTGGCTACGAGGCACGCGGCGGGCGACTGCGGCTGCGGTGCGCCCTGGCCGCTCGCCCTTCTGCCCCCGCAAGAAAAACCGCTCGACTTTCCCTGCTGTCCCTACAAAACAGCTCCGGCTTGTCTAAGCGGCGAAATGCTGGTAAGGTTTCGCCCAAATGCGCGTGGTGTACCCGGGCAATCCACTTGCCGGGCCTGCAACGTACTCCAGAAAGAGATAACTGTTTGGCGAGCGCTGAGTTAACAGGAGTTCCAAGCGACGCGTCGCTGGTATCGGCGATTCGCGCGGGCAACGAAGGGGCCATGGCGGAGCTGTATGACCGCTACTCCTCCATCGTGTTTTCGGTCGCGCTTCGCATTCTTGGGGACTCGGCGGCAGCGGAGGACGTATTGCAGGAAGTGTTCATGCAGCTATGGCGCAATCCCGGAGCGTTTGACGCTGGCCGGGGCAATCTGGCGCCGTGGCTGGCGGTGATCGCGCGCAACCGCGCAATCGATAGCCTGCGCAAACGCCATCCCGAAACCGATATCGAGGATGTTGTGGTAGCGGTTGTGCCCGATATGGCGGGAGAAACGGAACGTAACCGTGCCATGGAGAAAGTCCGAGGCGTGCTCGGCGCGATACCGGCAGCCCAACGCAGCGCACTCGAGATGGCCTACTTCGAGGGCCTAACCCACACCGAGATTGCCGCAAAAACTGGTGAGCCGCTGGGCACGGTGAAAACTCGGATACGCTCCGGCCTGCTCGCCCTGCGCAAAGCCTTCGACGCATGATCGCCCACCAACAACTCGAGGAGGATCTGGCGCTCTACGCTCTCGGTTCGCTGGAGGCCGATGAGCGCGCCAGTCTGGAGAAGCATCTCGAGGCCTGCTCCGGCTGCAACGCTGAACTGGAACAGTTGCGCGGAGACATGGCGTTACTGGCGCTTTCAACCGTCGGGCCTGCCCCGCCACGTCGCGCGCGCGAGCATTTGCTGTCCGTGATCGCGAGTGAAACTAAGCTGCGGCTGGTTCCGCAGCGCCGCGCCTGGTGGGCGCCAGCTGCGTGGCTGGTGGCGGCCGCGATGCTGCTGCTGGCGGCGTTATTGTGGCGGCAGAATTCCGCTCTGCAGCGTGACCTCGCCCGCATGCGAACCGACTCGCTGGAGCAGCAGACTCAACTGCAGCAGGCACGTGACGTAGTATCAACTTTGACTGCAACCGACGCGTTGCGAGTAACTCTGGTCGCGGCGAAAACTCCGCCCCAGCCGCAAGGCAAGGCCATTTACGTTCGCGACCGCGCCAGCCTGGTGTTTCTGGCCAGCAACTTTCCTGCTCTGCCACCGCAGAAGGCGTATGAGCTATGGCTGATTCCGGCAAACGGTGCGCCCATACCGGCCGGCGTGTTCAAGCCCGATGCCCACGGCAGCGCGACAGTAGTGAATCCGCCGCATGCCCGCAGGCACGCAGGCTAAAGCTTTCGCCATCACCGTAGAGCCCGAGAGTGGCTCGACTGCGCCAACCATGCCGATCGTGATGATGGGGGCAGGAGAATAATCACGTGGGGATGGCCGCCTTCGGCCGCCTGATCGGTGCAGCGGCTCAGGCTGCGGACTAACTCCAAAAATTGTCATTCCGAGGAGCGAAGCGACGGGGAATCTGCTGTCTGCCGGCTCCAAGAGAAAGCAGATTTCTCGCTTCGCTCGAGATGACAAATTTAGATGGTTCGTCATCCTCCAAGACGTAGCCAACCTACGTCTCTACTCTTTCGCCTTAGGCGGATACTTCTCCAATGACTTCTTAACCATGCTGTCCAATTTCCCCGCGATCTTACTCGGGTCCGACTTCTGTTCGCTGGCGATAGCGCGCCACACCAGCGACCGGGTGCTGGGGTCGCGCAGATCGATAACCAGAGTGCCTTCGCTGTAGGGCACTCGCACCACGCGCGTTCCCCATCCGCGCCATCCCGCCGGATAGCTTTCCAACTCCGTTTTTCTTGCTGTGCCGAAGTGATATACGACGTTGAGATCGGTAGGCCCCGATGCCTCCGTCAGGCCTCTGGCCGTGAGTCCGCGTTCGATGTCGGCCTCGATTTGCTTCTTGATCAATTCACTGTTCAATGCCGGATTGCGGCTATTCAACTGGCCGTTGCGGATCGCGAAAGTCTTGTACTTGGTGAAGTCCGCCGCCTGATCGAACTCCACTGAAACTTTCTGCGCCCGGGCCTGACTAACTGCTGCCAGCATGCAGATGAGAATCGCAACCAACCGTGACATCACACAGGAAAGCCGTTCGCGTCTTGCCGCTTGCGCCGGGACTTGGGGCACTCGCCACCTCCGAGAAACGTCTGGCAGTTTACACCAGACGACCCGCAGATGCTTCGAAGAGGGACGGTCCTTCGTTCGTCCGGCTCCCAAGGCCATGTGGGGACGGGAGCTCCGCCTTTTGTCGCAAGGGGCGCGAAAAAGGATGAGCTATCCACGCGTGGACGCGGGCGACTCCCCCCCGACCCCTATCCCTCAAAACCACTTCCGTGGTGTGCGCGAGGTGAACTTGTCGGCGCGGGTTTGGATTGGGCGTCTTGCGGCACGGCTTGAAACCGTGCCCTTCCAAGGCGCACTTCAGCACTAACAAAATCCCCGCCCAAGCGGAAAGCTTGGACGGGGCACCTTCGAGAGCAGATTAGCCCGTCTCTGCAACGAGCCTTACAGTTCGTTATACAGGCTGTCGGAGACGATGGTTCTTATTTTGTCGAGGCCCTTCAGCCAAGTCATGTAATCGCTGCTGGCACTTAGCTTCGCCTCGGCGGCGGCATAGGCTGCCAGACTGGGATATTCGATGCTTACCACCACCGATCCAGCTTCCGGGCCGGCGAATTTTGCACGCCAGACGCGTAGCGTGGCAGGAACTCCCATGGATTTCATCAACTCGATTCCCTTTGTCAGCTCCTGGGCATAGGCGGTGGGGTTGTCGGTCTTCACGACCAACACCCGCAGCACAGTCGCCTTCTGCGCAAAAGCCGAGCCCGACAACCCGAGCACCAAGAGCAGAGCCCCCAAGCTCAATACAGTTTTTCTCACCATCGTGATTCCTTTCGATTTCTATCCTTCACAATTGAAGCAAGACGCGGTTGCGAAGCGGAGCCATCTTAGGCCTGACCCCGCCTCAAGTCAACGGCGGCCCGCAGGCGGCCGTCGCCACGCGATTTCTGTACCTGATCTCGCCGGCAGCACCCCACTGGGGTGCCCTGTCCTTCGCGGTCTTTGCAAAGGGCGGGAGTACGCTGCCGAATCCACATGCCCGCCGGAGTTGCCGGAATAAACAGTGAGGTCCCAGCATCTCACTGGCCGCACTCTGCGCCGCTTCCGCCAAGCTTGTAGCAATGCACAGCAGATGCCGAGGTTCCCCACTTTACTCGACGCCATCCAAATGCCCGGAAACTGCCCTTCCACCAGCAGCTTCAGAATGTGGGCCGCGTCTCGCCCATCCGTCTTCTGCTGCCGCCCTTAGCTGGCTCGAATCTGCGCCGCGTCGCCCATCCACAGCTCGTGCCCCATTTCCGCCGGCAGATCCACCAGCCAGTGGCAATTGCCCGGTGGTTTCCATCCCGATCGGCGCCGGCGCCGGTATCTGCCGACGGAACCCAGAGCAGGCTCAGCCTTCCGCAGATGACCAATGGCTAAGAACCAACGACTACACGGAGGTAACTTTGGCTCGGCGGCAAGTGCCATATAATCATGGTCTAGCGTCGAGGCCGGATTTTCTCCCCGCAACCCTAGCCTGATCGAGCAGCGATGTCAGAAAAAACCTGGATTGAACAAGTCGTCGAGAAAGTAGTTCTGGAAGTGCTGGATGGCCACGTTGCCCAGCTACGGACGGATCTGATCCGGCGTGTGATCGAGGAGGTTGGGCCACAGCTGGCTGCGTTACCGGAGAACACTCCTGCGAGTCTGTTGAAGGGGATTTCCGCGATTCAGACAGGAACCACGCAGCGGGAAATTCTGCGCTCGCTGTTAGATCACGCCGCCCGCTACAGCGGACGTGCAGCACTGTTCGTGATCAAGGCAGGCGCGGCGACCGGTTGGCAAGGACGTGGCTTCAGCAACCACGAGGACATTAAGGATTGCGCATTCGACGTGCACAACGGCATTGCCGCTCGTACCATGCAGTCACGGATTCCATTTACCGGCAGCGCATCTGAGCTTGATCCGCGATTTGTTTCTCATTTTGGCGCGCCGGGCGATGACCGCGTGCTCTTGCTTCCCCTCCTGTTGAAGGAGCGAGTTGCAGCTTTGGTTTATGCCGATGCCGGGGTTGAGCCCGGAGGCAAGCTGGATGCCGCCGCCCTGGAAGTGCTGGTCGTGAGCGCCAGCGCGTGGCTGGAAGTAACGGCACAGCGCAAGCAGAGTCACAAGGAAGGTGGCAGCGAAGCAGCGGCGGTGGAGAAAGCTCCGGCCGCGTCGCGGTCATTCGCTTCGTCCGCATCGTCTCCGTCTCCGGTGCAAGCGGCGCCATCTTATTCTGATCCCTTTGCCAGCCACGCTCCGATGCATTCCCCGGCGCCTGCTCTTGAGGAGCCTGCCGCCATCAGCATGGCGGCGATCGCGGAAGCAGAACCGGTGTCGGCCACTGCGGCAGCGCCGGCGATGGCCGAGGATCCGTTTGCAGCGATGTCTCCGGAAGACGCTGAAGTCCACCGCAAAGCCCAGCGATTCGCGCGCTTGTTAGTGGATGAAATCAAGCTCTACAATCAGGTTAAGGTGGCGGAAGGACGCAAGAACAAAGATTTATACGATCGCCTGAAGGACGATATCGACAAGAGCCAGGCCACCTACCAGAAACGGTACGGCAGCACCGTAGCCGCGAACGCGGTTTATTTCAGCAATGAACTGGTTCGCAGCCTGGCCGAAGACGACAGCTCACTCATGGGAGTGAATTTTCAGAGATAATGGAAGACAGTGAATTTATCCCCCCGGCAATTGGTCGTTGTTTCTCTGGTTGTGGGATTGTTGTGTGGTCAGGCCTGGCCGTCAATCCCTCAGGCTGGCGCGCAAGCCAAGGCGCATAAGAGTTCGTCCGCCTCCAAAAGCAGCAATAAAAAGAAAAAGCCCGTTACCACTGCCAAGCGGCGACGGCGATCCTCGCCGCGCCTGCGGCGCATGCACCAGGCATTTGTGGCCTCCGCCAGTCTGAAGCCGATGGCGCGGCAGCTTTTGCAGGACCGCACTCCCGCCGCCTACGCCGGAGTTGAAAGTTACGCCCGCCGCCACGCCGGCGAAGACGCGGGCGCACTGGCCTACCTGGTCGCGGGCTACGCCCACGTAATCGATCACGACTACGGCAAAGCCATCGATCCGCTGAACCGCGCCAAGCCTCACGCCGGCGACCTCGGCGACTACGTTAGTTACTATCTCGGTTCGTCCTACTTCCAGACCGGACGCACGGCGGAAGCGATTGCCGTCCTGAGCGGCTTCGACGCTGCTTACCCGGATTCGCTGCTCAAGCGCGACGTGCACGTGCTGTATGCCAACGCCTTGCTGTCGGATAACCGGGCGCAAGCGGCCATCGATCTTCTGGAAAAAGATCGTTCGCCTACGCGCGCGGACGTAGAACTCGCGCTGGGGCGTGGCTACGCGATGGTTGGACAGACGGCGAAGGCCGTCGGCATCCTGCGCAATCTCTACTTCACCATGCCGCTGAGCGGAGAAGTGATCCAGGCAGAAATCGAACTGAAAAAGATGGATACGTCGCAACTGCCTGCTCCCACTTTCAGCGACCACAAGACCCGCGCCGAGCTGCTGCTGAAGGGCCGCCGCTACAGCGAAGCGGCGGATGAATACCGCGACATGCAAAGTTTGGCGGATCCCAGCGTGCGTCCTGCGATTGAGTTGGCGCTGGCGGGCGCGCTGCGCCGGAGCGGAGATGCCAAAGAGGCCAAGCGGCTGCTGGATGGGTTGCAGAGCCCAACTCCGGAACTCGAGGCTGAGCGTCTGTTCAATCTGGGGGAGATTGCCCGCGCCGCCAATGATGACGATGAGTTTCTGCGGATCATGGCACAGTTGCGGCAGGTCGGGCCCACCAGTCCGGGGCTGGAGCAGGCCTTGCTGTCGGCGGGAAACATTTACCTGTTGCGCCACGACTTTGACCACGCAATCGACTGTTATCGCGAGTTGCAGCAGCGCTTTCCCAGCGCCGGCCGCGCGGCCTACGCGCACTGGAAGGCGGCCTGGTTCAGTTTGCGCCAGGGCCGGACGGCCGAAGCCAAACAGGACTTCGAGGATCAGATTGCTCTCTATCCCACGTCGCCAGAAGTGCCAGCGGCGCTCTACTGGCGCGCGCGGCTGGCGGAAGAGGAGAATGAGCCCGCCAAAGCGCGAGCTTATTACCAAAAATTGTCGGACCGCTTTCACAATTACTACTACGGAGATTTAGCGCGGCAGCGGCTGGCCAAAATCAAGGATGATGGCGATCCAGTGGAAATCGCGTTGCTGGACCGGGTTCCGCCAATGAACTCGGGAGTTGCGATTACTCCGGGCGCTCCTCCCGCCGACGATTTGCGGGTGCAGAAGGCCGAGTTGCTGGAAAACGGAGCCCTGCTCGATTTCGCGGTGCGCGAACTTACGGCCGCGGCCAGCGACGATCACGACACCAACGGAAACTGGCTGACCGCCGAAACGGCGCGAATCTACCTGGACGTTGGCCGCTATGACATGGCGATTGACGTGTTGAAGCGCGCCGTGCCCAACTATTTTGCGGTGGATTTATCCAGCCTGCCGCGGCCGTACTGGGAGGCTCTTTTCCCCAAGGCCTACTGGACCGATTTGCGAAGATTCTCTTCCGCAACGGCGCTTGATCCTTATCTGGTGGCTTCGCTCATCCGGCAGGAATCGGCGTTCAACCCCAACGCGGTGTCGCGGGCGAATGCGGTCGGGCTGATGCAGTTGCTGCCGAAGACCGCGAGGCTGGTGGCCAAGCAAGTGAAGCTTCGGCACTTTTCGCCCACGCAGCTTTTCACGCCGGCGGTGAATGTGCAACTGGGGACGCGCTACTTCCGCGATACGGTGGATAAATTCGGCTCGTTCGAGTACGCCCTGGCCGCATATAACGCCGGCGACGACCGGGTGAAGGAGTGGCTGGGGCTGGGCACGTACCGCGATCCGCAGGAGTTTGTGGAGTCGATCCCGTTCACCGAGACCCGGGAATATGTGCAGGCAATTATGCGCAATGCGAACGTATATCGGCAGTTGTACGGGACGCCGTAGATTGCTTGCCCTTGGGCCTAAACCCTGTGCCTCCCTGTGTTCCTCTGTGGTGATAATCCTTTTAACCACAGAGGAACACAGGGAAGCACAGGATCTTTGAAGATGGCGGCAGATGGTTTTCCACAGGGCAGAATTTTTTACAATTTTTCATCCTTCCCGGTAGTAGGCCGAGCATAAAATGATCTCGTTCCATCGTGTTCCCATCTGGCCGGCAATCACACCTGAAGGAGATCATCATGAAAGCTTCTAAGAATCCAATCCCCAAAGGCTATCACTCCGTAACTGCGAGCCTGACTGTCCGCAACGCCCCCGAAGCCATTCAGTTCTACAAGAAGGCATTGGGCGCGCAAGAACGGATGGTGATGAAGGGCCCGGACGGAAAAATCTCGCACGCCGAACTGCAGATCGGCGATTCCATTATTTTTCTCAACGACGAAAACCCCGCGATGGGGAACAAATCCCCGCAAACCTTGGGCGGAGCCTCGGGCGGGATCTACCTGTATGTCGAGGAAGTCGATAAGACGTTCAAGCAGGCGCTTCAAGCCGGCGGCAAAGAAACGATGCCGGTTATGGACATGTTCTGGGGAGACCGCTACGGGCAATTTACCGATCCCTACGGCCACACTTGGGGCGTCAGCACCCACACGCAGGACTTGACGGAAGCGGAAATGGCGGAGGGGGCGAAGGCCTTCTACGCGCAGATGGAGCAGGCGCAGAAGAAGACGGCTTAAACCGGGCAACCACTAAGGACACGAAGGTACACAAAGGAGTTCCTTTGTGAACCTTAGTGTCCTTAGTGGTCTAGCTCTTTGCCTACGCTGATTTTTCTGCCGCAGGAGATTTGGCGAAGAGAATTTCGATGACCAGCAATCCCGCTCCCACGACGATCGCGCTGTCGGCCACGTTGAATGCGGGCCACTGATACGTTCCGACGTAGAAGACCAGGAAGTCCACGACCCGCCCGCTCAGCAGGCGATCCCACAGATTGCCGATTGCACCTCCCAGAATTAAAGCCAGGCCCACCGCCGTCGTAGCCCGGGAGTGATTGCCGCGCCACAGCAGCACAGAAACCACCACGAGCGCGACAATTGAGAACAGGATCAGGAGTGCGATTTTCCAGGGCGAGGGCGAGTCGGCGAAGAGGCTGAAGGCGGCTCCGGTATTTTCCACGTGCGTTAGATAGAAAAAATGCGTCACGATGGTTTTCGATTCTCGCAGTGGAATGTCTCTGGCGATGGCCCATTTGGTGAGGCGGTCGAGTAGCACAACCAGAAGAGCGATGAGGAGATAGAATCTGCGCATGATTTTGTAGCGCCGGCGTCTCGCCGGCGTTGCGGATTGCGGCTGCGGCTCAGACTGCTGACAAACGGTTTGAATTTGTTATTTCGAGCGGAGCGAGAAATCTGCTTTCTCCTGGCGCCGGCATACAGCAGGTTCCTCGTCGCTCCGCTCCCCGGAATGACAATTTGTTTAACAATTGTGCTTCACTCGACGCTCAAACGGTTCTAGTTTCCCTCGATCTCCTTCAGCACCGCGCTGCAACGTTCGCAGATGGTCGGATACACGGAATCCTCGCCAACGTGAGTCGAATAATTCCAGCAGCGCTCGCACTTCTGGCCGTCGGCGCGAGTTACTTCGACCGCAACCCCGCTGCCGGCGCCATTGCCCGGCTCGGCTTTCTTGAGGGTGACAGCGGAAACAATGAAGATGTAACGCAACTGACTTTCGTATTTCGCCAGCACCGAGTGGATCGGGTCAGCCGCGGATACGGTAACCTGAGCCGCCAGGCCGCCGCCGATCAGCTTGCTGTTACGGGCTTCCTCTAGCGCTTTCAGAACCTGCTCGCGTACGGCGTGCAAAGTCGCCCACTCTTCCTTTTGCTTCACGTCCTCGACTGGAACGTTGCCACCCAAAATGTCGCTAGCGGTGGGAAATGTCGCTAAATGCGCGCTTTCCGTGCGCCCGGGCACGGCCGGCAAATAGCGCCAAACTTCCTCGCTGGTGAAACTCATGATCGGAGCCAGCAAACGCACCAGCGCTTCTCCGATTCGCCAGATTGCCGTCTGCGCCGCGCGCCGTGCCTGCGACTTGGGTGCGGACGTGTACAGCCGGTCTTTCACAATGTCGAAATAAAACCGGCTCAGTTCGACCGTGCAGAAATCGTTGATCCGGTGGTAAATCTTGTGGAACGCGAATTCCTCGTACCAGCGCGCTCACATCCGCCGCCATGGCGACCGTTTGGCGAAGCATGTATTGGTCGATCGCCTCCATCTGATCGAAGGGCACCGCGTCGGCCTGCGGATCGAAATCGTACAAATTACCGAGGATGTAGCGGAAGCGATTGCGCAGGTCGCGATAGTTCTCCGCGATGCGCTGCATCAACTGCTCGGAGCCGACCACATCGTCGCGGAAATCGACCGAGGCAACCCACAGGCGCACGATTTCGCCGCCCAGGCGATTCGGCGATATCGACCGGGTCGACGTCGTTGCCACGCGACTTCGACATGGCGCGGCCTTGCTCATCGAGCGTCCAGCCCGTGGCTTGCGGCCATGCGGTACGGCGCGGCTGCCGTGCGTGCCCATGGCGCAGAGCAGGGAAGACATGAACCAGCCGCGGATACTGGTCGCCGCCCTTCGAGATAGAGGTCGGCGGGCCAGGGCAGTCCCGGCTCGTGGCCGAGCACCGCGTCGTGGCTCGATCCCGACTCGAACCAGACGTCGATGATGTCCATCTCCCGGCTGAATTTCGAGACGCCGCACTTGGCGCACTGCGTGCCCTCCGGGAGAATGTCGTCCGCTTCCGGCGTGTACCAGGCGTCGGCGCCAGCTCGCGCAAATAGCTCAACCACTTTGCGATTGATGGCTGGGTCGTTCAGCGGCAGGCCGCAGCCGTCGCACAAAAACACTGCGATCGGAACGCCCCAGATCCGCTGCCGCGAGATGCACCAATCCGGCCGCGTTGCGATCATGTTGGAGATACGCTCTTCGCCCCAGGACGGATCCCATTTCACTTTCTTGATGTCGTCGAGCGAGCGGCTGCGCAGCGTGCCGCCGCCTTCCATCGCCGTCTCCATCGAGATGAACCACTGTTCGGTGGCGCGAAAGATGATGGGATTGTGGCAGCGCCAGCAGTGCGGATAGGAGTGCTCCAGCTTTTCCGCATGCATCAGCACGCCGCGCTTTTTCAGCAGCTCGACAATCGGCGCGTTGGCCTCGAAAACCTTCATGCCGTCGTACTCCGGCAAGCCGTTGTGCATCACGCCGGCGCCATCGACGTTGGTAGTGAGGTCGAGCTTGTACTTTACGCCGGTGACAAAGTCTTCCGCGCCATGCGAAGGCGCAGTGTGAACCACGCCCGTGCCGGTGTCCATGGTGACGTAGTCCGCGAGCACGCCCAGGATCGCGCGCGGCAAGAAGGGGTGTGTGAATTTGGCGTACTCGAGTTTCTTGCCGGGAAAGTGCGCCAGCTTGTGGGGCGCCGTCAAGCCGACTTTCCCGCTAAATTCATTCGCCAGCTTTTCGGCGACGATGTAAACCTCTTCGCCCGATTCGAGCGCCACGTACTCTTCATCCGGATGAAATGCGACCGCCATCGACGCTGGCAAAGTCCACGGCGTAGTGGTCCAGATCACAGTGAAAACTTTCTTTCCTGCAAGCGCCGGATCCAACTTTGCAGGATCGTCCGCCAGCGGATACTTCACCCAAACCGTGGGGCTGGTGTGGTTCTCGTACTCAACTTCCGCCTCCGCCAGCGCAGTCTCGTCGTTGATACACCAGTACACCGAACGCAGGCCTTTGTAGACGAATCCCTTTTCGAAGAACGCATAGAAGGTCGCGAGCACCACCGACTCGTACTGCGGCGTCATGGTCGAGTAGGGATTGTCGAAGCGCCCGAAGACGCCGATGCGTTTGAATTGCTCGCGCTGTAAGTTCAGATACTTGTCGGCGTACTTGCGGCACTCAGCGCGCACGTCGAGCTTCTGCATCTGCAGCTTTTTGCCGCCGAGTTGCTGGTCGACCTTGATCTCGATGGGCAGGCCGTGGCAGTCCCATCCGGGCACGTAGGGAGAGTCGAATCCCGCCATGGTCTTGGACTTGACGATGAAATCCTTCAGGCACTTATTGAGCGCGTGTCCCAGGTGGATGGGACCGTTGGCGTAGGGCGGCCCATCGTGCAACAGGTACACCGGCGCGCCTTTTCGGGCCTCGCGGATGCGCTCATAAATCCCCATTTGCCCCCAACGCTCCAGAAGCTTAGGCTCGTTCTGGGGCAGGTTGGCTTTCATGGGAAAGTCAGTTTTGGGCAAATTGATGGTGGATTTCAGGTCAAGCGGCACTCGGCAGTTTCTCCCAAATGATTGATTTTTTTCATTATAGGGAGTCGGACTGGCGAACGTCCATGCGGGCTGTCCGGGGCACGGCAGGGGATGTTCTTGTGTGCCGCAAAAGCAATGTGGAAAAGAACTTGAAAGGTGTACAATTTCCCCTAATCACCCTGTTAAGTCTTAGCATCTAAGACTTGAGGGTGAAACGGGCCGGTTGCGGTGTGTGGCAAGTTGCGGGGTTGTGAATTTCACAATGTAGCCTCGCCAGTAAGCAACTTTGCATCGTGCCTACTCATCCACTTGTGTAGAGAAGCCGGAGTCCGGGCTCGCGAGGAATCTCAGGCCGAATTATGCCAATAACGCCAATCAGTCCGGGCGCCGACGATAACGCCGGTTTGAATCTGCTGCTGCCGAAGAGCACTTTTGAAGAGCCGCTCTGGAAATCTCTGTTCCGCAATCTCGACGACTTCTTTTTCCCCAAAAAGCAGCCGCCGCTGGTTCTGCAATCCAAGCCGATTCCGGTTCGAGACATCTGGGGCTTCTACAGCTACAAGAAAAACGGCGCGCTCGGTTCGACGGTGGTGCACGTACTCGCGCTGGCGGTCATTATCGGGGGAACCATTCTCGGCCGGCGCATGGTGGAGCAGATTACCAAGCCGCAGGAAGTAACCACACTGATCGCGCCTGACGATGTGCCACCATTGCCGCCTTCCAAAACAACCGTCGGCGGCGGCGGTGGCGGCGGCGACCGCGACAAGTTGCAGGCGGCCAAGGGCAAGCTGCCGAAGTTGGCGATGGAGCAAATTACTCCGCCCATGCAGGTGGTCCGGAATCAGGATCCGAAGTTGCCGGTCGAGCCGACTGTAGTTGTTCCTCCCCAGATCAAGCTGGCGATGAACAACATGCCCAACCTGGGCGATCCGATGTCGGCCATTCCCGGTCCGCCGTCGAATGGCACCGGCTCCGGCGGGGGAATTGGTTCCGGCTCTGGGGGCGGTGTAGGTTCAGGCGAAGGTCCGGGAGTTGGTCCGGGACGCGGCGGCGGCGTGGGTGGTGGCGTGTTCCGCGTTGGTGGCGGCGTTTCGGCTCCCAAAGCGATGTATGCGCCCGATCCCGAGTACTCGGAAGAGGCCCGCAAGGCCAAGTATCAAGGAACTTGCGTACTATGGCTGGTGGTCGGGTCGGATGGTCGCCCGCGCGATATTCGCATCGCTCGCAGCTTGGGCTTGGGCCTGGACGAGAAAGCTATCGAAGCCGTCAAGCAATGGAAGTTTGAGCCCGCCATGAAAGACGGCAGGCCGGTGGCCGTGCAGATCAATGTTGAGGTGGATTTCCGGTTATACTGACCTGCTGTGCTGCTGTGACATTGACTAAGGCCCGCGGAAACGCGGGCCTTGGTTTTTGGAGCGGTTCGTTTCCTCGTTTTTCCCTTTGTCATCCTGAGCCAGCCGGAGCAAGCGTGGCGCAGCTCCGGTGCCGTCGAAGGACCCCTACCTCACCACAAACCATACGGGCCATTTGCGGGAATTGCGTCACCCGCTCGAGAATTCCCTGACGCACAGCCATCGACCCTGGCACGCTAGGGATCCTTCGACTCCGTTTTTCCTGCGCATTCGCGCAGGAAAAACGCCGCTCAGGATGACAGGGTTTGCGTAGGCTCACCCGTCCTCACTTCTCTCCCAGCTTCTCAAAGAACAAACAGATCGATTCAATCCCCCGATAAAAATTCGGGATGTGGAATTTCTCATTCGGCGCGTGCAGGTTGTCGTCGGGCAGGCCGAAGCCCATCATCACGGATGGAATTTTCAGCACGTCCTGGAAATCGGTCACGATAGGAATGGAGCCGCCCGAGCGGATGAACACGGTCGGCTTCTTGAACACGTCGTGCAGGGCCTCGGTAGAAGCCTTGATGTATTTGTTATCCGTACCGACCACGCAGGCAGGCCCACTGCTCCAGACCTTAATGCTTGTCTGGATGCCCTTTGGGGTATGTTTCTTCACGAAAGCCTTGAACTTCTTGAGAACGTCGTCCGCGTCCTGATTGGGCACCAAACGCATGGAAACTTTGGCCGAGGCCTTGGCCGGAATCACCGTCTTCGCGCCCGGAGCGGTGAAGCCGCCGGGCATGCCGTGGACTTCCAGCGTAGGCCGCGCCCAGGTGCGATACAGCACCGAGAATCCCGGCTCGCCGGTGAGCACGGTCGAGCCGACTTCGGTCTTGCGATAGTGCTCTTCGTTGAACGGCAGGCTTCTTCCAGGTCTTCAGTTCGTCCTTGCTGGGCGCTTTCACGCCTTTGTAGAAACCGGGGATCAGAATCTTGCCCTTCGCATCTTTCATTTTGCCGATGATTTCGATGAGCGCGAAAAATGGATTGGGCGCCGCGCCGCCGTAAACGCCGGAGTGCAGGTCGGTCTTCGCGCCCACGGCTTCGATCTCGGTGTAGACCAGCCCGCGCAAGCCCACGCACAGGGTCGGCAGATCGGGCGGCGAAAAGTTCGGTGTCGCAGACCAGCGCGAAATCGGCCTTCAGCTTGGATTTCTGCTTGCGCACGTAGTCGGCGATGGCCTCGCCGCCGACTTCCTCCTCGCCCTCGAACAGCACCTTGACGTTGATCGGCAGCTTGCCCTCGTGGCCCTGCATCAGCGATTCGAGCGCTTTGACTTCCATCCAGAGCTGGCCCTTGTCGTCGACGGCGCCGCGGGCGTAGAGTTGTTGTTGCGCTCGGTCGGCTCAAACGGCGGCGTAACCCACTCGTCGAGCGGGTCGGGCGGCTGCACGTCGTAGTGCGCGTACATCAGCACAGTCGGCTTGCCGGGCGCATGCAGCCAGTCGGCGTAAACCAGCGGATGCCCTCGGCGTGGCGATGAGTTCGACGTTCTCCATGCCGATGCGCCGCAGATCGCCAGCCACAAAATCGGCGGCGCGCGCACGTCGGCCTTGTGCTCATCCAGCGTGCTGATGCTGGGAATGCGGAGAAGCTCTTTCAGTTCATTCAGAAAGCGCTGCTGATTGCCGCGGGCAAAGCTGACTGCGGGAGAAGCCATGGGTAGACCTTTCTGGCGCAATGGCTGGGAAAACGCTTCAGTATATACCGGGGTATCGGTGGGGTTGGGGACGGGGATAAAGGTTCGCGTGATCTGTGTTATTAGGAGTGGTTTGACGGACGCTGTCCAAATAGGACGTACTAACTGATCCTGAGTGTAATGGCCGCCTGTTAGCAACATCCAAGCTGACGGTATGATATTGATGCATGGAAGGCACAGATCGAAACACCGACGGAACGACCTGTCCCCAATGCGGTACTCTCGCTGATGCTGGACGAATTTTTTGCGCGAAGTGCGGGGCTGCGCTCAAATCGCCTTCTTCCCTGATTCTTCAAGCGACCACGACTGTCAACGCGCCTTCTGTTAGCCCGACGATACCGGAGAACAGAAAATATCCGCCCGCCTCGAACAGATTAAAGGTCATCAGCAGCCAGAAGAAGTAGCGCCAGGGCGCGGCCTGCTTGACGGCACGCGCAGCCCCCCAGAACAGGGCTCCGAAGATCAGATTGGCGAGCGTCCCGCCCGCTGCCACTAGACGCGTGTCCCCGCTGCACTCGAAGTGCACCGTGGAGAGCGCCAGCGGCTGCCCACCCGTGGCCAGGCACATGCCTCCGTGACCAAGCCCCTCGTGGATAAGGTCCGCAATCACCGCCGCAACAACGGCAATGGCGGCGATGGTCCAGAGATCAGGCTTGGTTGCTTCGCGCATGCGCGGCGGGCTGGATTCCGCAGATGCGCCCTTGGCAGGATTGGCGGCCATGCGCTGCATTGTAGCAACGGATTCTAGCTGTCCGTTCTCGAGCGCTGCAGACCACCCCGTCCGATGGCGTTCTGCAGGGCTCACCTACATGACTAAAAATTCAAATGCACTACGTAGCCAAGAATCCACATTAGTAACGCCAGCATAATCCCTGAGGCGCCCACCGTGGCGATGCGGCTCCAGCCTTCGGTTCGAGCTCCGCTAGCCAGCCCTGCAACCGCACAGACTAGGGAGAGAAACCAAGGCACTATGAAGCAAAGCAGGTATACCGTCCAATTCCACTCGAAGGATCGAGTGCCGGCCGCAAGAATCGGTCCAGCGGCAAACAGCAAGCAACTGCACAGAGCAAGCAGGAACGCGCGCCGCTGCAATCTACTTGCCGGGGCAAAAAGCTGCCGTCGTGGTTTGGTTCGCCAGTAGCCAAATGCCAGAAGCGAGACGCTGGCGAGCCAAACTGAGCCCTGAATCATCGCTGCAGTGGATCTTAGGCGAATCATAGAATTCTGCCCGTCGACAACGGCTTGCGTTTGAGATCATCGGATGCCAAGAGTCGGCCCCTAAGAAGCCAAATTCGACATACTACATAACCGCACGCCCGATGCACACGGGACAACCAGCTTTCTGTTCCGATCAGTCTGGGATCCTGAGGTCTGACGAAGGAGGGTCTGTCGAAAAGTGTCTCGCGAACGGTGTCCCTGCCGGTAGCTGAACGCAACACCGCTGTCAATCATCGACCGGGATTGGTTCAAATCGATGGCCACTTTGAAAGGTACTTCAAGCCCACGAACCACACGATCCCCGCACCAACGAGGATTAGACGCCCTGTGTTCGTAGTCGGCCAGTAGAGGATCGCGACTAGAAATGCCGCCGCGGTAACAAGCTCCAAGATTCGTCGTACGACACGTTTCACGTTCGAACTTCGGGGTGCATTGTTCGACTCTGGGTCCGCCATATTCCAAGTTCCTCGATCTCCCCCACTACCACTGTGTAGGTCAAATCGCCAGCCTCATACGCATCCAGGATGATTTCAATACTCTCCACGAATTCACGAGCCACACGCGGCAGCAGTTTGACCGCCGGGCCCGCGGCCTGCGCCCGCTTCCGGCAGATTTCCCAGGTGCGTACGACCTGCCCCGTTAGATCCTCGCAGTCGGTGACTTTCAATCCCGCGGCGGTGATGGCTGCGCTGTACTGATCCGGGGTCCACAACTCCGGGCAGAGAAACGCGCGAGCTACTTCACGGACACGGGCGTTTTCCATGGAGCCGGTCCAGGCCGCCACCAGCAGCTTGCCGCCTTCACGGAGCGATGGGACGGCGCGGCGGAAGAATTCAGCTTTGTTATGGAAGTGCTCGGACGACTCCATCATCCAGAGCAGGTCGAAGGCTGCGGCGGGAAACTGGAAGGTATTGGCGTCGTCGACGAGGAAGGCTACCTTCTTAGCTAGCCCGGCCTTCGCGGCGCTCTCCTGGGCAATTCTTTGCTGTTCAGGGCTTAGGGTGATGCCGGTGCCCCGGCAGCCCAACGAACGCGCCAAATATAGAACAGTGCCGCCGTGACCACAGCCGACATCCAGAATTTCCTCGCCGCCGTGTAGCGCCAGCAATTTCACGCAGTGATCGAGCATTTTTACCTGGGCATCTTCCGGAGGCTCGGTTCCATCCTCGAATAGCCCGTGATGAATGTGGTCGCCCCAAAAGGTGCGATAGATGGAGGCCAGAGAATCGTAGTGCTCGCGAATCTGGGCAACGGTCGCCATTAGTTTTGAAAACGCTGGAAAGAAAATGCCGAGATGTCGTACTCCGGCGCGCAACCGCTCACGACTCGAGCCATTAGATGCGCGGTTACCGGGGCGAGCAGAATTCCGTCGCGAAAGTGGCCGGCGGCTACAAAATATCCTGGCGTCGGTGTGGCGCCCAGGATGGGCAGGCCGTCCGGAGTGCCGGGCCGCAGCCCCGCCCAAGCCTCGTGCACGCGCGCCTGGGCGAGGGCAGGAACCAGCCGGATGGCGGCTTGGTGCAGCCGATGAATCGTATCCGGTTCCGTCCGCTTGTCATAGCCGGCTTCTTCGACGGTCGAACCGATGACGATTCGCCCGTCACTGCGCGGAACCAAATAGACTTCCGCCGAGCGGATTACGTGGCGCAGCTCGGGACCGGCCACCACGGCCAGCAT
Organism: uncultured Acidobacteriaceae bacterium; assembly: GCA_963735545.1. Lineage (GTDB taxonomy): Bacteria > Acidobacteriota > Terriglobia > Terriglobales > Acidobacteriaceae > PALSA-270. The sequence goes on along the minus strand of CAVTLU010000014.1, from coordinate 76,453 downwards.
CTGGCCTTTTACCGGGCGGGTAGGGAACTGGTATGGCGGAAACTGCCCCGCCCAGGCGCCCGCGCAATTCACCACCGCCGCAGCATGGTAGGTCGTCTTGTCAGTCTTGACGCCTGCCGCCCGGCCATTCGAGAGAAGTATCTCCTGCACCGCGCTGCCGGAAACAATATCGACTTCGCGATGCCTCGCGGCTTGCAACGCGGCCGCCGTCAAGCTCCGCGGATCGACGCTGCGTTCCTTGAGGTAGGCCACGGGGCCCTTCCAGTCGGCGAATGCCGGCTCGATTTCGGCCAGGGGAAGGGACTTCTCATCGCTGGAAGTTGGCCGCTGATGGCCGGGCCCAGATGGAAGATGTAGGGTTCCGAAATCGCGGAGGTCGATTTTGTGGCCCGGCTTGGTACCCGACTCATCCTGCAATTCGTGCACAAACTCCGGGTACATGCGCGCGCTGGCGGAGGCGAGCGGCTGCAATACGGTTGGAGTTTCTGGATCGCAAGCGGCCAGCATTCCGGCGGCGGCGTGCGAGGCTTCGCGCCCGGGTTCTCCGCGCTCGACTACGAGAACCGAAGCGCCGCGTTTGCGCAGTTCGATCGCGAGAGACAGGCCGATGATCCCGCCACCGATGACGATTACATCCCAAGTCTTCACTGAAGCATTGTAAAAGACGGAACGTTTGCGCGCGGATGGGCCTTGTTTTTCGCGGTTTGATGAGTGACTTTGATTTCAAACAGCTTGGGCCACAGCTTGCCGGTAACAAAAAGCCGGTCGGTAGCCGAGTCATACGCGATGCCGTTGAGAACGGCGCCCGGGTCCGTGACTTCGCGTTTGTCGATCAGCCCGCTCAAGTCGATCCAGCCGAGAACTTTTCCGGTGCGGGGAGAAATGCGGGCGATCTTGTCGGTCATCCATACATTGGCGTATATCTCCCCGCGTACATACTCTAGTTCATTCAAACTCTTCACGGCGTGGCCAGCTTCGTCGGTGACATGGATGCGCCTGGTTTCGCGAAAGGAGTGGGGATCAAGGAAGCGAAGATCGGAGGTTCCATCGCTCATGATGAGTTGTTTCTCGTCGTGAGTGAGGCCCCAGCCCTCGCCTTCGTAGGTGAAAGTCCTCAGTAAAGAAAAGCTGAAGCGGTCGTAAACGAAGCCTTTGTGCGCCATCCAAGTCAACTGCACCAAATTTCCGCCCCAATCGGTTAGCCCTTCGCCAAAATATTCTGCGGGCAAATCGTATTCCTGCAGCACCCGCCCCGTAGACAGCTCCACCATCCGGATCGACGACCTGCCGTTGAGCCCCGTGCTCTCGTAGAGATGGCCGTCTGCGTAGACTAAGCCCTGGGTGAATGCCTTGGAATCGTGCGGATAGACGAAAACAATCCGGTAGCCATCGGGGTGGAGAGGAGGTGCCGCGACGGTTAACAGCGAAACGGCACAGATGAAGCATACGAGAAGACTGGCGCGTCGAAGCATGAATCCTCAGCTTATGACAGTTAACTGCTGGCGTAAACAGCGCGTGAGTCGCTTCGCAAAAGACGTGACCCTGGGACGAACATCGATGGTGGATGGGGGCCTGTTACTTTCAGCCGAACCCTTTCGGGTACCTTGTGCGGCTGCGCTGACCCCTATAATCCGCGCAGATGAGCGGGTTTCTTCGCGTTCTTTGCGCTTTGCTTGGCGTTCTTTGCGGTTAGCAGCTTTTCTCGCAGCAGCAAAGTGCAACAGCCCTTAACCGCAAAGTTCGCAAAGAAAAACCTGCAAAGGAAGCAAAGGCGCTCACTCGGATTCCGACACTAATGGCGAAATCGACCTCAAAGGCGGATTCGCGCAACCCAGCCAGCGTGTGGATATACAACCCATGGCTCGATCTGCTGGTAGGTTGCGGAGCGTGGTCCGCGCCCCTGCTGCTGTTCGCGTACCTTGCGGATTCGACTGCGCTGGCCTGGTCAGCTGCGTTCTACGCGCTGGCGCTCTTCTTTAACTATCCGCACTACATGGCCACGTTGTATCGCGCGTATCACACCGAGGAAGACTTCCAGAAATACCGCATCTTCACGGTTCACATCACCGCGGTTCTGGCGCTGACTCTGCTGGTATCGCATTTCTGGTACCGCGCATTGCCCTGGATTTTTACGCTCTATCTCACCTGGAGCCCCTGGCATTACAGCGGACAGAATTACGGGCTGTTCATGATGTTTGCGCGCCGCGCCGGAGCGAAGCCATCGGACCGCGAACGGCGCGCCATCTACTCCATCTTTCTGATTTCGTATCTCGTGCTTTTCCTGAGCTTTCATACTGGGCCGTCGAGCGATCCGTTGTTCGTTTCGCTGGGATTGCCGGGGAGGGTCAGCTCGCTGATCCTGATTGCGCTGGCCATCGGATTCATCTCCCTTTCGGCTTTCGTCCTGCCTCGGCTGGTACAGCAGGTGGGCTGGCGGCAATTGTTTCCGTCGCTGACGCTCTACTCCACCCAGTTCATATGGTTTCTGCTGCCTACTGCAATCACTCTCGGCGAAGGCCTGCACATCACCCAGAGCCGCTACAGCAACGGCGTGCTGGCCGTGATGCACTCCGCGCAGTATTTGTGGATTACCAGCTACTATGCCCGCCGCGAGGCTTCTGCCGAAGCGGGAGGCCGCTGGCGCCCATTCGGATATTTTGCGGTGCTGGTCGCGGGAGGCATTGCGCTGTTTGTCCCCGGGCCCTGGCTGGCCAGCCGCCTTTTCCACTACGACTTCACGGCCAGCTTCTTGCTTTTTACAGCGCTGGTGAACATTCACCATTTCATTCTGGATGGCGCGATCTGGAAGTTGCGGGATGGCCGCATCGCCGCCCTGCTGCTGAACTCGCGGGAGCAACTGTCGAATGCCACGGCGGAGGCCGGCAGCCGCTTGGTAGCCGGAATGCGCTGGCTGGTGGGCGATTCTCCGGCTGCGCGTGGCTTACGGGTTGGCGCCGCTTTGCTGCTGCTGGCGTGGGCGACTCTCGATCAGGTCCGCTACTATTTTGTGCTGCACGGGGAGAACCTGGCCGATCTGCAACGAGCCGCAGCGCTCGATTCCTATGACAGCCCGTTACAGGTGCGCCTGGGCCGCAAGGAGTTCGAAGCCGGCCAAACACAGAATGCCGTGGCGGCCTGGCGGCAAGCCGTTCGAACCAATCCATCTGATCCCGGCGCGCGCGATTTGTTGCTCAAGTATCTGACCAGTCAGAAGCGCTTCGATGATGCTTATGCTGTAACTACTACAGCGCTGCGCTACACCCCCAAAGATGTCAATTTGCTGGTGAATCACGGAATCCTGGCGCAGCAACTCGGTCATCCCGGCGAGGCCGTGGCAAGCTGGCGGAAGGCTGTGTCCTTTGATCCGGCACAGTCTGCTGCGCATTTGTATCTGGCGGGCGAACTGGATCGCGAGGGCAAGCCGGACGCCGCGATTCCCCAGTACATGGCTTTTCTCGAGCAGATGACCAAAGCGGGGGCGCAGAATCGCCTGCCCGCCGATCAGTTGGTTGCGGTGGTGATGCGTCTGGCGCGATGCCAGGAGAAGGTGAATCGACGGGATCAGGCAGAGCAATCCTATGCATTGGCGGAGGGTGTTGCGGCACAAAGTGGTCAGCCGAAGCTGGAGAGCGTGGTCAGCGTAAATGCGGCCGCACTCGAGGCCAGGCAGAACAAAGTGGGCGCGGCGTTGCATCTCTACCAACACGCACTCACATTGGATAGCAGCGCGAACGACCCCGGCACACTGGCAACCGATTGGTATAGCTACGGAATTTTCTTGCGGAACTACGGATTTCCGCCGCATCTGGCTTACGCGTGCCTGGTGCAGGCTGGATTGTTAATCCATCCATTGAAGAACATGTCGGAACTCGACAAGGCAATTGCTGTTGCCAGTGAGGATATAGCCAGGGGTCTGGGGAAGCAGGCAGAGCAGATTGGGCGTGATCCGCAACCGACGTTGGAAGCGGCACTGAAGTTGACTGCAAAGTAGAGTAGCGCCGCCGTCCCGGCGACGTTTGATGGATTTCGCGCCGGCAAGATGCCGACGTTACGCTTCCCTCACATCTTATTCAGGAAATCTATGATCTCCGGTTCGCTCCAGTCCACGGAGCTGATGAATTTGCGGCGGATAATGCCGTTGCGGTCGATGATATACGTCTCCGGAATCTTGATCGTCCCGTAAAGCTTTCCGCTTTTCTGCGGGTCGTCGCGGACGGTGAGGAAATCGATCTGGTGGTCTTTCAGGAATTGGTGGTAGGCGTCGCTGTCCTCGTCCCAGCTGATCCCCACCACCACAATGCCCTTGTCCTTCATGCGGCGCTGCAACTGCACCAGCGAAGGCGTTTCTTCGAGACACGGCGGGCACCACGAGGCCCAGAAATTCAAGACGACCACTTTGCCCCGGTAATCGCTGAGAGTGAACTTTCGTTCGGAATCCTGGGCGGTGAAATTGGGCGCCAGACTGCCGATATGAGGCGGCCGGGAGCCGCTGTAACAGCCAGCCAGTAGAAGAATGAACAGCCCAGCTAGAGCCCCGGTTCGAACAGAGATGCGCTGCACAAAGTTATAATACCTAATTCAGCCTATGACGGAGTTGGCAACAGAGTCGGAGCGTCCTGCGGTGTCGGTGATTGTGCCGGCGCGCAATGAAGAAGCCTGCCTGGGCGCTTGCCTGCAGTCGCTGGCCGCGCAGACGGGAATTCGCTTCGAAATTATCGTTGTGGACGACGCCTCGACAGACGCTACGCGGCAGATTGCAGCATCTTTTCCAACGGTGCGACTGGTCGATGCCGGGCCGCTGCCCGAGGGCTGGAGCGGGAAAAACAATGCCATGGCTGCAGGCGCGGCGCAGGCGCGGGCGGAGTGGCTGCTCTTTACCGACGCCGACACCGTGCACGCTCCCGGGTCACTGGCTCGAAGCCTGGCCGAAGCCCGAGGGCGGCACGTAGTTCTGCTGTCTTATTCTCCCCAGCAGGAAGTCCATGGCTTCTGGGAGAAGGCTGTAATGCCGGTGATTTTCGCCGAGTTGGCGACGACCTATCAGCCCGCAGACGTCAATCTTCCCACGTCGCCTGCGGCTGCGGCCAACGGACAATATCTGCTGATCTCGCGCGACGCTTACGATGCGGTGGGCGGCCACGCTGCCGTTGCGGGCAGCCTGCTCGAGGATGTGGCGCTGGCTCGGTTGGTGAAAGGCTGCGGCCGGCGGATATTCTTCCGTTATGGCGGAGATGCGGTCCGCACGCGCATGTATCGCAGCTTTGCTCAACTGCGGGAGGGCTGGACTAAGAATCTGTCGCTGTTGTTTCGCTCGCCTGTACGGCTGGCGGTGCTGCGATTGCTAGAATTTGTGTTGATCATCGTAAGTGTCGAGGCGGCGGTCCTCGGGGTTCTTTATCACAGAACCCATACCGCAACCTTTGCCACGGTGGTATTTCTGATTCTGTGCGGGCTGTTTGTGGCGCGAATCCGCAAGGCTCATTTTGCCTCCGGCGCGACTTCGCTCTCCCTGCTGGGCTTGCCGGTGTTTTCGTATCTTTTATTGCGCTCGAAGCTCTCATATCGAAAAGGCAATTTGAGCTGGAAGGGAAGATCGTATGGCTCCTCGCAAGAACCGGCGAGAGGCAGGATCTTGAAGATTGCGGCAGCGGGCGAAAAGAGTCTGACTTCTGGCGCTGCTGAGCAGGAGCTGTCCACACCGGCGTTAAAACAGGGTCGGGGAGGTCGCGGCCTTTAGCCGCCAGGCTCGGAATGGTTTATCTCACACGCAAAGCCGAGTTCTCCGCCTCGCACTACTACCACAATCCCGCATTCACCGCGGAGGAGAACCAGCGAATCTTCGGCAAGTGCAACAATCCCAACGGCCACGGGCACAACTACACGCTCGAAGTCACGGTAAAAGGCGAGGTCGATCCGCGCTCCGGCTTCGTCGTAGACCTAAAGCAACTGAAGGAAATCCTCAATCGCGAAGTGCTCGACGGCATGGATCATCGTTTTCTGAACAAGGAAGTGCCGGAGTTCCTGACCCGCATTCCGACGACCGAAAATCTTGCCATCGTCATCTGGCAGCGTCTCGCACCCAAGCTGAAGACAGCGCAGTTGCATCGCGTCCGAGTGTACGAAACGCCGGATCTGTTCGTGGATGTCTACGGAGAAGCATGAAAGCCCACCTGACACGGCGCTACAGATTTTCGGCTTCGCACCGTTTGCACAGCGACGCCATGTCAGACGATGAGAACGCCGCTACCTACGGCAAGTGCAATAATCCGCATGGCCATGGGCACAACTATGTGCTGGAGGTAACCGTCAGCGGGCCGGTCGATAACAGCACGGGAATGGTTTGCAATCTGGTAGATCTGGACGGCTTTGTGCAGCGCGAAATCGTGGATCGGTTCGATCTGCAGAACCTGAATACGCTGCCGCAGTTCGCGCAGGCGGTTCCGACCACCGAGAATCTGTGCGCCGCCATCCACGATATTTTGCGGCGCGGCTTCCGCTACGCTCATCTTGACAAGGTACGCATGGAGGAGACGATGATGAACTCCTTCGAGTATGCGGGAGATTGATGGAGCGACGAATGTCCCCGCCCGTCAAGGGATAGTCCAGTGGTCTGACGGGGCGAGGACGCCCGTCGCTCCAGCAAATCCGCTCAGGGTCAGAATGACATCGAGAAGGGAAGTGCAGGAACCATGAAACCGCCAGTCGAGCCCACTACGCTGACCAGCGCCAGCTTTGAAGACCTGATGCGCGAGATGCTCGTGCGTTTGGGCGAGGATCCCTCGCGCGAAGGACTGGCGCGCACTCCGGAGCGCATGCGCCAGACCTACGAGTTCCTGGTGAAAGGCTACAAAGAAGACCCCGAAGCCATGCTGAAGAAGGCGCTCTTTACGGTAACCTACGACGAAATGGTCATCGTGAAGGACGTCGAAATGTTCAGTCTGTGCGAACACCACATGCTGCCGTTCTTCGGCAAGGTGCACGTCGCCTACATTCCCAACGGCAAGGTGATTGGGCTAAGCAAGATTCCGCGGCTGATCGAAATCTTTTCGCGGCGATTGCAGATTCAGGAGCGTCTGACCACGCAGATTGCGGAAACCATCCAGAGCGCGATTGAGCCGCAAGGCGTCGGCGTGGTGATCGAGGCCCGCCATCTCTGCATGATGATGCGCGGTGTTGAGAAGCAGCACTCCGCCGCGGTCACGTCCTCGATGCTCGGATGTTTCCGCCAGGAACAGGAAACCCGGACGGAGTTCCTTTCGTTGATCCGCAACCGGGCGAATGGGGTCTAATGTCCGGCATCAGGTTCGTATCAGGGCGTGCCGTTAAGAGGTTGCAGAGAAACTCCGAAGTTGAGCGAATTAAGGGAAGGGCGCGGGTTTCACTTGTGCCACTAAGCGAAGGAGTCGGAAGGAATCTCTCGCCCTGTTTAGGGTTTGCGATCGCTCCTCCTGCGTCGGCCGAGTTTCTCCGCCGATTTCTAAAGCGGCCACGGATTCTTGCGGATTGCGGCGGGCCGGGATAAATAACGATAAGAACCTCCCACTATGCTCCTTCTCGCCGTCGATACCTCGGGCAAACATGGCAGCATTGCGTTGGCCGACGCCCGGCCGGATGGAGGCTGCGACATTATCGAGATCGTTCCCCTCGCTGGCGGAACCTTTTCCGCTGAACTCGTCCCCCAGATTGCAGCTCTTCTCTTGAAGCACGAGTTCAGCAAGCACGATCTCGGCGCTCTTGCCGTGGCCGCGGGTCCTGGCTCGTTCACCGGTCTTAGGGTCGGCCTCGCTGTTGTCAAAGGACTGGCTGAGGTGTTGGGCAAGCCGATCGCGGCGGTGTCGCTGCTTGAGGCAGTCGCAATGGCTGGTCACGCCCAGGGTCGCGTCATCGCCGCGCTCGACGCCGGCCGCAGCGAAGTTTATGCGGGCGAATACGAAATTGGCGACGCGTCCAATTTTCGTATCGGAGCAGCTACTAACTCAAAAGGAACTTCTCGAATTGGCCAATGGCCGCCCGATTGTCACGCCCGATGCGGTCATTGCCGCTTGCGGCTTCAGCGTGGAACAAATCGAGCGGCCGCGTAGTGATGCCATCGCCAGACTAGGCTGGAACAAGATTCTCGCCGGGAAAACCGTATCGGTGGAAGATCTGGAAGCCAACTACATCCGCCGCATGGATTCGGAAACCCTCGGCAAACCTCAGCCGTAATCGGAGTTGCCCGGCGCAACATTGGCTATCTATCTTCCTTCGATTAGGCTGCTCGCGGAATTGTACAAATTCAGGCGGCCCTCGTGGCCCGCTTACCCATGAGCTTCTCTAAGTTCCTAACTCGCGCGCGAGTCTGAATCTTGGTCTGGACTGCGCGTCGGGCCGCGCGCTTTTCCTGCTCGGCAAGCAGCGCATTGAGCTGGTCAAGAAGCTTGATGAGTTTCTTAGGATCGCGCTCGGCCTGAGCCTTTAACCAGAGCTTCTTCCATCCCTTGGGTTCGCCACCAATGAAGGGTTCTGCCGATTTTCCCCGGCTTACATCGGTTGACACGGATGCCTCTCCAATCTTGAGAGTTTTGATGCAGAAAAAGCGCTGCGGTGTTGCAATTCCTGCCGTTTCTCGGTCGCATGGGGCGAAGATTTTGGGTTGCGTCAAGCAGGTTTCCACGGGAGAATGAACTCATCCCATCAAGAGTGAAACTTGCTAATCCGCCCTGCCACAGCCGCTGATCTTACTTCTCTGCTGGCGTTGGAGCAACAGTCCATCACCGCCGCCCACTGGTCTGCCGCGCAATATCAGACGGCGGTCACCGGGTCGATCCCTCGCCGGGTGGCTCTTCTCGCGGAAGACGAATCTGCAATCCAGGGTTTCCTGATCGCGCGCGTAGCCGACCGCGACTGGGAGATCGAAAACATCGTCGTCGCAGCCGCTGCCCGACGCCGGGGGTTAGGCACACGTTTGATCCGCGAATTTCTCGAACTCGCCCGCCGTCAGGAATCGGAATCGGTCTTTCTTGAAGTGCGGTCCTCCAACCATGCCGCCCGAGGCCTTTACCGGAAGTGCGCTTTTGTGGAAATCGGCCGGCGTCCGCGCTACTACCACGAACCTACTGAAGATGCAGTACTTTACCGGTTTCCCTCGCCTTAATCTGTCCGCTTCTGCACAGCCCCATAGTGATACACTGCGCGTGACTGAGGTTAGCCCTTACAGGCAATCTGGGATTGAAGCCGCCAGATTCCTGTGATAGTTTATCTGCGAAAACTCCCGGTAGGAGGTGCGTTGGATGGTAGATTCTACAGACCAACTCCTCACCAGCCAAGAACAGATCCGCAAATTGGCTGAGGAACATACACAGTATCAGCAGCGCCTCGATTCACTCACCCACAAACGTTATCTCAGCGAAGACGAAAAAATAGAAGAAGTCCGTCTGAAGAAACTCAAGCTCCGGCTCAAGGACCAGATGGAATCGCTCGCCCGGGAGTTTGGGCAGCGGGTCCAGCAAAATCAAGTCGCATAAAGTTTCCCCGTCCACTGGGCCGCGGTTTGGCCGCCTGCGGCGCAGTCTGCTCATCGCTCTTGCCAGGGCGAGGTCCATTTTTATCAGTGTTTAGCAGGAAAGAACTCCCCGGCCTCGCAGCCTGCTCTATAATTCTCATGTCCTCCCATGGTCCCTGACGGCTACTATTACGCACTCCCGCTTGTGGGCGCGGCCGCGCTTCTGGGCTGGCTGACTAGCCCGGGCTGGGCCCTGCCGGCTTTACTGCTGGCGGCTTTCTTTTTATGGTTCTTTCGCGACCCGGAGCGCGCGATCCCGGACGCTGCCGGAGCCGTCGTCTCACCCGGCGATGGCAAAGTGACAGAAGTGGCCACCTTCAACGATGCGGGAACGCAGCGCACTCGCATCAGCATTTTTCTGAGCGTTTTTGATGTGCACGTGAACCGCTCGCCCATCTCCGGCGTCATCCGCGACGTCCGTTATCAGCGGGGCAAATTTCTGAATGCCATGAACCCAGCCTCGGCCGAGCACAATGAGCAGAACGTGGTTCAAGTAGAAGGCGAAGGGCACACGGTTGTCTTCAAGCAGATTGCCGGATTGCTCGCCCGGCGAATTGTATTCACCAGGAAACTTGGCGACCGCGTCGCTCGCGGAGAGCGCGTAGGGCTGATCAAATTCGGTTCCCGCGTGGACGTCCTGTTGGACTCTTCCGCGGCCGTGCAAATTAAAGTCGGAGACCGCGTACAGGGAGGCGCCAGTGTTTTGGCCTTGCTGCCGGCAGTGAGCCCGGGACCCCAACTCGCCGCCGTTGGCGCGGATCGCGCCCGGCAAGGAGCCCAGTGATGGAAGACATGGATCCCGAGGTTCCGGTGGTTCGCAAGCGCAATGCGAGCCCGCGTCCGCGCCGCCGGCTCAGCCGGGGACTGTACATCCTGCCTTCGCTATTCACTACGGCAAACATGGCCGCCGGATACTTCGCCATTCTGCAGGTCATCCATGGCTCGCCGGCTGAACCCTGGCATTTCGACAACGCCGCCAAGGCCATAGGGATTGCCTTCGTCCTCGATGGAGTAGATGGAAGCATTGCGCGCATGACCGGCACCAACAGCGACTTTGGCCGCGAGCTGGACTCGCTGGCCGATGTGATCAGCTTTGGCGTGGCCCCGGCCATGCTGGCCTGGATGTGGGGTTTCCGCGAGTTATCGCCGTCGTTGCCCCCGGAGTTGTTCGGCAGGCTGGTCCAGTTGGGCGCAATCGCCAGCTTTCTCTTCCTGATTGCCGGCGCCAGCCGCCTGGCCCGTTTCAATATCAGCCACAATCCGGAACCCTCGAACCCGGGGCGTCCGGGGAAGAAATACTTTGTCGGCATGCCCATTCCCGCCGGCGCGGGCGTAATCGCGGCGGTCGTTCACTTTTCCAACGGCGAACCGATCGTCTCCTGGTGGACCGCCACCAGTTGGCTGCTGATGCTGGTCGCTGTCGCCTATCTCATGGTCAGCACCTGGCGGTTTTATAGCTTCAAAGGGGTGGATCTCAGCGCCCGTCAGCCTTTCCGGTTGATCGTTCTCTTTGCCGCTCTGTTCGCTGCCGTCCGTTATTTTTCCCACTGGGTGCTGTTCGTGACTGCGCTCGCCTACATGTTCTCTGGCGTTTTCTGGCGCTTGAAGTGGGTTTTGCGCCGCAAAGGGAGCCCGCCCCCGCCTCCCGCGTACAAGGAGGCGTCGCAGACTTCGTGAGTTCCAATCCCAAACCTGTTGTGCCCTCCCACGCCGATCCGGTTCGCGCGGGCAACCTCTATCGCCTGGCGATTGTCGGCGCTGCTACGCTCAAGGGCAAGGAAATCGCGGAGGTGCTCAACGACCGCAATTTTCCCTCGCTTGACATCAAATTACTCGACGACGACCAGTCGCTCGGCCAGTTGGAAACCGTTCGCGACGAGATCACTTTCATCCAAAGCGTCCGCGCCGAGCAGTTCGACAACGTCGACTTTACTTTCTTTGTCTCCGATCAGGAGACCACCAACCGGAATTGGAAGACAGCCCGCAAAGCCGGCAGCGCCATCGTCGATCTAACCTACGCCTTGGAGGATGAGCCGGACGCAGTCGTGCGTTCCCCCTGGATTGAGCGCCAACTGGGCCGTGCCCTGGCCCCGCAGCTACAGCCCGGGCCGTCGGTAGTAGCGCATCCGGCTGCCGTGGTGCTGGCTGCTCTCCTCTCACGTGCGCACAAGGCCGGTCCAGTCAAGAGCGCAGCCGCTACGGTGTTCGAGCCGGCCTCGGAGCATGGACAAAAAGGTATGGATGAGCTGCACGAGCAGACCGTAAATCTGCTGTCCTTCCAGCAGCTTCCCAGGCAGGTTTTCGATGTGCAGGTGGCTTTCAATCTGGTAAGCCGTTACGGGGAGCGATCGGCTCCGACGCTGGCCTCGGTCGAACGCAGAATCCTGAAGCACTATCGCCGGATCGCAGGCCAGGACGCGCCTCTGCCTTCTCTGCTGTTGATCCAGGCGCCAGTCTTTCACGGGCACACTTTCGCGCTGCATCTGGAGATGGAGCACCCCGTGGATATCGCCGCCATATCTCATGCCCTGACGGGCGAGCACGTGACGCTCGTTCCCGCGTCTGAAGACGCGCCAAGCAATGTGAGTGCTGCGGGTCAGGGCGACATTCTGGTCTCGCTCCAGGCCGACGCCAGTCAGCCGAACGGCGTCTGGTTGTGGGCCGCGACCGACAACCTGCGGATCGCCGCCGCCACCGCCGTCGAATGCGCCGAAACCATGGCCGTTAGCCGCCCCAAGGGAAAGATCCAATGAGTCATGTGGAGCGGGCCAGTATGGGCGCGGGCGATTCGCCCGCGAACCCGAATGCTCCAATGGAGCCGCGGGTGTCCTTGCCCGTCAGCGCACAAGCCCGTGGTCTGACGGGCGGAGACGCCCGCCGCTCAATCACCGTGGCTCTCTGCCTGTTCCTTACCGCTTGCGGCTACCATACCGCCGGCCATGCCACCACCCTCCCCACCAGCGTGAAAACCATCGCCGTCCCGGCCTTCGTCAACAACACCGAGACTTACAAAGTCGAGCAGATGCTCACCGCAGCAGTAGTCCGCGAGCTGGTAACGCGCACACACTATCAGATCGTCAACGACGTGCGCGACCCCGCCGATGCAATCCTGAGCGGCGCTGTCCTCTCCACCGCAACTTCGCCGCTTACCTACGATTCGCAAACCGGGCGCGTCGCCAGCGTGCTGGTTACGGTTAGCATGAAAGTGTCGCTCACCGACAAGCAGGGCAAGGTTCTATACCAGAACCCCGCGTACCTGTTCCGCGAGCAGTATGAAGTTTCGCGCGAGCTGACCAGCTTCTTTGAAGAAGATTCGCCCGCCCTGCAGCGCCTGTCGCGCGATTTTGCGCGCACCCTGGTGTCGATATCTAGAGGTTTTGAATTGGAGGGGTTCTGACGCGATCCTTCGCCCAAACCGACCGCTTCGTCTCCGAGGTCGAAGCCCGCAAGCTGCGCCCTGCCTACGTTTTCGTCGGCGATGAGGTCTTCTTCCGCAAGCGCTGCCGGGAGGCCATTCTCGAGCATCTGGTGCCCGCCGATCTCCGCGATTTCAGCCTCTTCGACTTCGATCTCTCGGAGACCGACCTGGCAGAAATCCTCGACCGCGCCCGCACTCCCTCGCTGATGGCGCCCTTCCAGGTGTTCTTCGTCCGCGGCGTGAAGAATCTCTACGGCCGCGGCTCGAACGACGACAAGCTGGACGCCATCGAACAGTATTGCAAAGATCCCAATCCCGACGCGGTTCTGATCTTCGTCGCCGACCACATCAGCATCCCCGCCGACGTCCGCCGCATGGACATGACCGACAAAGACCGCTACGAGCGCATCCGCGAGACCCTCGGCCAGTTTTGTGCCATCGTCGAACTGGCGCGCGTGGAGGAAGGCGCAGCCGTCCGCTGGATCGGCGAATACTGCACGACACAGGGCGTACGCATCGATCCCGATGCCGCCCGCGAACTTGTCGACGCCCTCGGCGGCGACATGATGATGGTCTCCAACGAACTGGAGAAACTGATTCTCTACGTCGGCGAGAAAAAGCAGATCAGCCTGGGCGACGTTGAAACCATGGTGCTGGCGGCCAAACAGCGCTCCCTGTACGAGCTGACTGACGCCATCTCCGCCAAAGACCGTGTGCGCGCCCTGGAGATGCTGGATGCGATCCTCACCACCGGCGAAGGCGACGAGGCCGCCATCGGCCACCTCTATATGCTGGCCAAAACTTTCCGCCAAATGCTGGTCATTCTAGAGCGCAACGTTCGCGACCAGCGCATGTTGTGGGCCGCGCTCTGGCAGGGATTCCGCGTTCCACCCTTCGCCGCGGACGACATTATCAAGCAGGCCCGCCGCTACAAATCGAAGCGCGAACTGACTCGCGCCATCCGCCTGGTCGCGAAAACGGACCTAGCCCTGCGCTCCAACCCCACCAGCAAACGCATGGTTCTGGAAAAACTCGTGCTGGATCTCACCGCCGAAGCGAAACCGGAAACCCCAGGCTGGATGCAGGAAGAACTGCCGGTGTAGCTCAAAATGGAAAACGGCAAGCGAGCAGCTTGCCGTCCCTTCTGCGAAACTAATTTCTGAGAACCGAGAACTGTTTTACTTCAATCCATTAAGCCGCGCGCTAAGCCGCGACTTGTACCGCGAAGCAGTATTCCCATGCAAGGAACCCTTCTGCACGCCCTTATCCAGCGCCGAAACTGTCTCCCGAAACACCTTTTCGGCGGCCGCCTTGTCGCCCTTCTCCAAAGCCTCGCGAACTTCGCGCAGGGCCGTGCGGAGCCGGGAAGTGTTATTGCGATTGCGAGCGGTGCGTTTAGTCGTCTGACGGGCGCGCTTCAGCGCCGAAAAATGATTTGCCATGTAGATTCGTTGTCCTCTGAGAAATAGTTCGGATTGAGGCCGAATGCCTATTCTACGGGACTAGGTCGCGGACGGTCAAACCTCGAACCTCTTAGTTTTCGCGATTTCTTTGCGACCTTTGCGGGTTTCCTCTGCGCACTCTGCGATTTAAGATTTTGCTTATTGCGGAGCGAACCTTTTGACCGCAAAGTACGCAAAGAAAACCCGCAAACTCGCAAAGAAATCCAGGGCCTAAGGTTTCCCCTTCTGCTGCTTCTCGGCTTCGTCAATCGCTTTGCGAAACTCCGCCACCGCCGGCACATTCGGCGCCCGCAGCGCGTTCTTCGCCGTGTAGCGCCACACCGGAGTGCTATCGAGCGGATAGTCCACGCCGCCTCGGTATACCTCGAACATATCCTCCGACGGACCAACCTGCATGCCTGGGTGAACACCGCCGTTGCCAGGCCCGCCGCCGATCCCAGGATCGGTCAAATCTGGCGGCCGCCCGCGCTGCCCGCCGATGCGCACATCCCCGCCATTCCCTGGCTCCAGAATGATCGGCCGATTGTTGACCGGTCCGCCATTGATGTTTGGCATGACTGCCTTCCCATAGCCCCTGCGAACGGCGATCACCAAATCCGCGGTTTGGTCCGACATGACCGGCGTCAATCGCCCCCACTTCATGATCGCGGTCTCCACGTCCTGTTGGGCGATCTGATTCCCATTAGGATCCGTCACAGCCGTGCCCGCATCGGGATCCACCACCACCAATACCGTGCGGGCCTGAAGAACATAAGCCGGCAACACACTATTTTTCTTGTCTTTATTTTTGTCCTTGGCAACTAAGAGGGTAGCCGGTAGGAGAATCAGCGCCAGAAGTACGTGCACGCGAATCGACATCACAACCTCCATGCACATGTAACTCAACGAGTATAGTCCGACGCGATGCCGCCATCGACCTAAACCGCATTCCCTAGTTTGCACTCCCTCGGTAGTCCGGTTTGAAATCTAGAGATCGGGACTAAAGATCATTCGCAGCAGGAAATGCCAAAAACCAAAGCGAGCAATACAGTACACGCTCCCAAGGATCGTGAGAATCCCAAAAATCCACTGTGTCCACCTCGGCAGTCGATCAATCGCTCTTGAGATGTATCCCATTTGAGCCGAGTATGCCACAGGCCGCACCGCCGATCTATGCTATGGGATTTCAAACTGAGGCACTACTCCCCTGCGCTTGGCATTGACTATCGTCCAGCGGCGGGGTTACGCTTAGCGCAATGGCAGTAGCGTGTACCCTACAGCGAGCACCCCGGCTGTACCACCGCAGACAGATATTTGCGCTTTGGAGAAGTGGAGAGCGTGCCTCTCCCAGCCAGGACTCGCATCTAAAGCCAGCGTCATGGAGGAGCGCGCTATAAACTGAATGAAGAAAAACATCGAAATCACTCCCAACATCGAGACCCTTTTCGGCACGCGCGACGAAAACCTGCACGTGCTGGAAGACGGCCTGAACATCATCCATCGACCTGCGCTCCGACTCCATTGAACTCGAAGGCTCGGCGCGCGACGTAGCCCGCGCCCAGCAAGTTTTCGCCGACTACGACCATCTGCAGCGTTCCGGCTTCACCTTCAACAATGGCGACCTGAACAGCATGCTGCGCGTGCTGATCGTCGACCCCAAAGTTACGCTCCGAGGTCTGGCCGAAGCTGGACGAGCAGCGTTCTTTCGGCCGTCGAACTGTCCAGCCCAAAAGCGTGAATCAACAGCGCTACGTGGAAGCCATCGAGGCCCACGACATGGTCTTCGGCATAGGCCCCGCCGGAACCGGCAAAACCTATCTGGCCGTCGCCATGGCCATTTCCGCGCTGCTGGCCAAGCGCGTGAACCGCATCATTCTGGCCCGCCCGGCGGTCGAAGCCGGCGAACGCCTCGGCTTCCTGCCTGGAACCCTGCAGGACAAGATCGACCCCTATCTGCGTCCGCTCTACGACGCGCTCTACGACATGCTCGATCCCGAGCGCGTCGACCGCTACCTGGAAAAGAACGTAATCGAAATCGCGCCCATCGCCTTTATGCGCGGGCGCACGCTGAACGATTCCTTCGTGATCCTCGACGAAGCCCAGAACACCACCTCCGAGCAGATGAAGATGTTCGTCACCCGCCTCGGCTTCAACTCCAAGGCCGTGATCACCGGCGACGTCACCCAGATCGACCTGCCCACCGCCCGCCGCAGCGGCCTGCTCGAAGCGGTCGACATTCTCAAGAAGGTCGAGGGTCTGACCTTCGTCTATTTCGACGAAAGCGACGTAGTGCGCCATCACCTGGTGCAGCGCATCATTCGCGCCTACGACGAGCACAAGTCCCGGATCGCCGAGCAGCAGCTGTCTCTGCTAGAAAGCCGGAACAGCGCCAATGGGAAGGCGAACGGAGCCGAGAAGCGCATTCCCACTGAGGGAGACGAGGCGGCTCAACCCTCCGTGGAAAAAAAGCCCAGATCGTCGCCAGACCCTGCAACCCAGGAATAGAGCGGATACAATAGACCAGGAGGGCGCAAAAGTGGCCCTCCTGCTTTATTTGGAGGCGCCGAATATGAGACGACTTCAATATCTCAGCTTTTGGGTGGAGTTTTTGGGTGGAGCAGCGCTTCAGCGCTGCCTTTAAGGGCGCATTGAATCAGGTTTTAGCCGCTGGGGTACTTTCGCCGCGGCATGCCTGAAACCGCAAACTGCATGGTCATTCTCCGCAAATCCGTGCCTGGCCTTACCGAGGCCCCTCTGGCCCGCTTCGTAGCCCGCGCTGCCCGTGCCTCCCGGCTGTGCGGAGGAGTAAACGTACTCGTAACCTCCGCCCAGGAGCTACGCAACCTGAACCGCCGTTTCCGCGCCAAGGACCAGCCGACCGACGTCCTGTCCTTCCCCGCAGCCCGCGTTGCGGACAGCTCCTTGGCCGGCGACATTGCCATTGCCGCCGAAATCGCCATTCGCAACGCCCGCCTGCTCGGCCATTCCCCGGCGGAAGAAATTAAGATTCTGGCTCTGCACGGAGTGCTGCATCTTGCCGGATATGACCATGAGCGCGACCACGGTGAGATGGCGCGAAAAGAAGAAAGCCTGCGTAAGGCCTTGCGCCTTCCTGCGGCACTGATAGAAAGAACCCCCCCGCGCAAGCCGCGCGCGAGACTACGGCCCGTCTCCTCGCTCGCACCATGAACTACGCCATCGCACCCGCGCTGATCCTTTTATTTGGCATGCTGACGCTCGTCTCCTACGTGGACCGCGTTTACACCGAGATCGGCAAATTCCTTTCCCGCGAATTTCAGGACAACATTGACACCTTCGAGAAGGACGTCGAGCCCCGCCTAGGCATGGGCCGTGAGCGCGCCGCCCTTTCCATGGCCATCCTCGCCCAACTGACCACTGCCGCGATCTCCATGCTGGTCGGGTTTGCCGTCTTCTACGACCGCAACTGGGTGACTCATGAACTCCTGCAGGCCATTCTGGGCCTGATTTTGATCGTGGTGGTCTTTAACCGTTTTCTGCCATTCGTCTTTTTCACCCGGACCACAGGGCGGTGGCTGGTCCGGTGGGTGCCCGTTTTGCGGATTCTCATTTACGTGGCTTTGCCGGTCACGCTGGTGCTTGGCTTCCTGCGCTCCGTGACTGCCCTCACCCGGGAGCATACCGACCAAGCGCCCGAAACCCAGGCCGAAGCCGTGGACGCCCTGCTCGAAGCCGGCCAGGAAGAAGGCATCCTGGACGAGAGCAACCGCGACCTGATCCAGTCGGTAGTGGAATTCGGCGAAAAAACTGTCCGCGACGCCATGAAACCGCGTCCGGAAATCTTCGCTGTTCCCACCAACACCACGGTCGAGAAGTTCATCGAGATGCTGCGGGCCAAGCCCTTCTCCCGCGTGCCGGTGTTTGAGGACACCATTCACAACATTGTCGGCATCGTGTTCGCGCAAGACGTGCTGCAAGTCCCCGACACCGAAGCCCGCGTTCGCACCGTCGATTCCATCATGCGCCGCGATGTCTATTTCGTCCCCGAGAGCAAACTAGGCAGCGATCTTCTACGCGAGATGCAGAAGGGCAACGTGCGCATGGCCATCGTGGTTGACGAATACGGCGGCGTAGCCGGCCTGGTCACGATTGAGGATCTGGTCGAAGAAATCGTCGGCGAGATTCGCGACGAGCACGACAAAGCCGAAATCGTTCGCGAGAACGAACATTCCTACGTCGTGCCCGGCAACACCGACATCGACCGTCTGGTCGAACTTTTCGGCGTGCGCCCCGAGGGCAAGGAGTCCACCACGGTGGCGGGGCTGGTGAACGAACTAGCGGGCCGCATCCCGCAACGCGGCGAAGTAGTGGAAGAAGACGGCCTCCGCTTCGAAGTCCTCGAATCCACCGACCGCCGAGTAGAACGGGTCCGCATCTCGACCCCTCAACCCAAGCCGATGAAGCTGATATAGTCGCGTAGCGTCGGCATCTTGCCGGCGCATGCATCTGTCATCCTGAGCCAGCCGGAGCAAGCGAAGCGCAGCTCCGGCGCCGCCGAAGGATCCCTGCGCAATTCGGTGCTGTGAGCATTGCGTCAGGGAGTTTTTATCCGCGGAAAGTCAGGGACACGGCACTGGGTAGGGATGTTTCGACTGCGCCTGAGCTTCGCTCCGCTCGCTCAGGCTCCGCTCAACATGACAAAGCAGTACAAGTTCAACTATGTCCTTCCACTCCGGCTTCGTCTGCATCCTCGGCCGCCCCAACGCCGGCAAATCCACCCTGCTCAACGCCCTAGTCGGCGAAAAGCTAGCCATCATCAGCCCTAAGCCCCAGACCACCCGCAACCGCATCCTCGGAGTCATCCACGTCCTCAAACAAAAAGGCAAAGCCGGCGGCCAAATCATCCTGTTGGATACCCCAGGCGTTCACCGCCCCGACACCTCCCTTGGCCGCAAAATGATGGGCGAAGTCCGCGAAGCCCTCGAAGGCTGCAACCTCATCCTGTTGATCGACGACGCCGCCCGGCGCCGCGACGCCGGCGATCAATTCGTACTCGACCTGGTTAAGAAATCCAAAACACCCGCGTTTCTTCTGCTCAACAAAATTGACCTTCTACGCGGTCGCAGCAAAGCAAAAAGTAAAGATCAGCTCCTTCCCTTGATCGACGAATACCGCCGCCTGCACGATTTCAAGGAAGTCATTCCCATCTCGGCGCGCAAGCATGAAGGCCTGGATTTGTTGCTGGAAAAATTGCTGCGATTCCTGCCCGAAGGCCCACACTATTTCCCCGAGGACCAGATCACCGACCAGCCCATGCGTTTCATGGTGGCCGAGGTAATCCGCGAGCAGATTTTGCTTGAGACCAGCGAAGAAGTCCCCTACGCAACCACGGTCTTGATCGAGCAATTCGAAGAAGGACCAAAACTCACCCGAATCGCCGCGGCCATTTACTGCGAGCGCGAGGGTCAAAAAGCCATCCTCATCGGCAAAGGCGCCCAAATGCTCAAAAAGATCGGCACCGCCGCCCGTCTGCAAATCGAGAAGATGGTCGGAACCAAAGTCTTTCTCGAACTCTTCGTCAAAGTGCGTTCCGGCTGGCGCGAATCGCGGGAGTTTGTCGAAGAGCTAGACTGGCGCCGCCAGCTAGAACGCCTGGCTGGCTCGGCCAAGCCCCAGCAAGACTCCGATTAAGGTCTGTGTTCCCCGTGCTTCCCTGTGTTCCCCTGTGGTCTACATTCGCGTCGTACACTTAATCAGCGTTTCCCCACATCTGGCTTGAAGCGCCCCCGATAACCATTTCCCCCCACTTGCGTCTACACTCTCTTGGGGCGTATCTTCCCACATCCTCGACGCTACGGAGAAACCTTCATGCGGATGTCCTCGGTCATAGCTGTGATCCTTACGCTATCCTCCGCCACCTTCGCCGCCGGCCCTGAGACCGCGGACGCCTCCGCCTCGACCGACATGCCCAAGCTCGAGCGCTTCTCTCCCGACCTGGCCGACAAGTCTCTCGACCCCTGCACCGACTTTTTCAAATACGCCTGCACCAAGTGGATCACTGCCAATCCCATTCCTCCGGACCAGGTACGCTGGGGCACCTTTGACGCGCTCGCCATCTGGAACACCGCCGCCGTGCATAACACGCTCGAATCGGCGGCAGCCGCCTCAAACCGCACGCCGGTGCAGCAGAAGGTCGGCGACTACTATGCTTCCTGCGTGGATGAGGCCACCATCGACAAAGCCGGCATAGCGCCGCTCAGGCCGATGCTCGACCGCATCGTCGCCATGCAGGAAAAATCACAGCTCCCCGAGCTGGTCGCCGCGATTCACCAGATGATCCGCCCCGCCAATCTCAACTTTATCGATGCTCAATATCAAGGCGCGCTCTTCGGCATCTACGCTTCTCCCGACTTCGACGACGCCACCAAGATGGTTGCCGCGCTTGACCAATCCGGCATGGGCATGCCCGGCCGCGACTTCTATTTGAAGGATGACGACAAGTCGAAGCAGATCCGCGAGAAGTACGTGGCCTACATCGGCCACATCCTGGAACTGAGTGGAGAACCGCAAGCCCAGGCCGCCGCCGATGCCAAGACTATTCTGGCGATGGAAACCGCGCTGGCTGGCGCCGCCATGGATATTGTCCTGCGCCGCGACCCGAAAAACCTGAACAACAAGATGACCCTGGAGCAGATTCAGGCGCTCACGCCGTCTTTCAACTGGAGCCGCTATTTCGCCGCGATGCACGTCCCCAAGTCTCCGCAATACCTGGTCACCTCGCCGGACTTCTTCCGCGGTGTGGAAAAACTTATCGCCTCTGAGCCGGTAGATCATTGGCGAGCCTATTTGCGCTATACCACCTTACGGTTCATGGCCTCGTCCCTTAGCGAGCCGTTTATCGACGCCAACTTCGACTTCTTTTCCCGCACCCTGTATGGCGCGAAGCAGCTCCAGCCTCGCTGGCGCCGCTGCTCCGACTACGCCGATGCAGACCTGGGCGAAGCCGTGGGTCAGGCATACGTCGCCAAGTATTTCCCGCCGGAAAACAAAGAGCGCATGCTGGAGATGGTCAAAGCCATCGAGGCCGCTCTGCACGAGGACATCGATGCCCAGACTTGGATGTCGCCGGAGACCAAGAAACTCGCCCACGCCAAGCTGAGAGCGCAGGTCGATAAGGTCGGATATCCCGATCATTGGATCGACTACAGCGCGGTACAAATCAAGCGCGACGATTTTCTCGGCAACGTGTCACGGGCGGCGCGCTTCGAAATCGAACGCCGTCTGTCTCTGGTCGGTAAGCCGGCCGACCGTTCTCTGTGGGGCATGACGCCTCCAACCGTCAACGCCTATGAAGATGCGCAGACCAACACCATCAACTTCCCCGCCGGAATTCTCCAGCCGCCGTTTTTCGACGCCTCGCAGGTCGACGCGGTAAACTTCGGCGGCATCGGCGCTGTAATCGGACACGAAATCATCCACGGCTACGACGATCAGGGCCGCAAGTTTGACGCCAACGGGAACTTGAAAGACTGGTGGACGCCCTCTGACGCCGCCAGCTACGACGAGCGCGGTAAATGCATCGCCGATGAATACACCGAGGACGTTCCCGAGGCTGGCGTAAAGCAGAACGGGAAAGAGAGTCAGGGCGAAGATACTGCCGACAACGGCGGCATCCACATCGCATTAGCTGGACTGCAAAACAAGCTCAAGTCCGAGGACAAGAACCTCGATAGCCCCGCTCCCGGCGGCCTGACCGAGGAACAAACTTTCTTTCTCTCCTACGCCAACATCTGGTGCGGCCAATTCCGCCCCGAGGCTGCGCGTACCGTGGTCCTTACTCAAGGACACTCGCTCGAGCACTATCGCGTAAACAACGTGCTGGGCAACATGAGCGAGTTCGCCCACGCCTTCGGCTGCCATGCCGGCCAACCCATGGTCCACGCCAACGCCTGCAGGGTCTGGTAGCCGCGGCAGCAGCGAGAAGTACTGTCATTCCGAGGAGCGTAGCGACGAGGAATCTGCTGACTGCCGGCCGTTAGAGTAAGCGGATTTCTCGCTCCGCTCGAAATAACAAACAACTGTCCACAATAGCCTTGACTCATTGGCCCCGTGCATCAATAATGACCGCGTTGTCTCTGTACCTTCTTCCCTCCGGCCCCTACCCTCGGGTTTTCTAGCATTCCGCGGAGGTTCTCATGCGCCCCCTGTGCGTCCTAGTCTGCCTGGTATCTCTATCTATCTCATTACTAGCTCAAGTCAGAGGCAATAGCCTCAATGTCCACCCACCGACCCGCACCAGCGTTCCCGGCGCGATGGACATGAAGTCCGACCACAACTTCCACCAGGTCCTCGAAAACGACCGAGTGCGAATCTTCAAAGTAGAAGTCCCGCCGCTCCGTTCCACCGAAACCGACTATCACCGCCATGACTACGTCGTACTGTCTCTGGGTGCCAGCAACTTCGAAATCTCCGGCGGCGGAATTTCCTTTCCCATGCAGATGCAGGATGGCGAGATGCAAGTAATCAAAGGCGGACCTCACCAGGTAGTCAATCTCGCCGAGACTCCCCTCCGTCTGCTCGAGTTGGAAGTGACGCAAAACATCCACCCCGAGCACCCCGTCTGCGGCCTTGCCGGCCGCGAATGCGCCGACGGCATCTTCGGCAAGACCGACGACGGCACCTATGTGCAGAGCACGTTGTTCGAGACCGACACCGTAAAGCTCGCGCGCGTTCAACTCGGCCCCGGCGGCGCGCTTCCGCAGCATCACCACACCGGCTGCCACGTTCTGCTGGCGCTCGATGACGTTCGACTCAGCGACCTGCCCATCGCTGAGCCGGGCAGGGAAGTTGACCTCAAGGCCGGCGAAGCTTTCTGGTATCCCGCAGGTGTCATGCACCGCCTGAAAAACATCGACAAACAGGACGCCAGCCTGATCACGGTTGAGTTCAAGTGAGGATGCGTCCGGAGGGCACGAGGAAGTGAAGGGATTTCCTTCGTGAGCCTTAGTGTCCTTAGTGGTTGCAGGCCTTCGCCGGGAGCTTTTCCAAAATCGCGGACCACAGATCATTCCCCAGACCAATTCTGATAGAATCCATCCCCGTTGGAGGAATCCTTATGGACTTTTCTCGACTGATGGAACCCGGAGTTGTGGCGATGCTGATTCCAATCGTGGCTATCCTCGTGGGCGGCGCAATCGCGATCACGAAGATGATAATCAATCACCGCGAGCGCCTGGCCATGATTGAAAAGGGAATGAATCCCGACGCAGTCCAACGATAATAGCCGCACCGTTTCGCCGTGATTTTCTCCGCGGGCTCTGCGGCGGTTCTCAGCGTCCTCCGCATTTTAAGATGTCGCCAATTTCGGTAACCATCCCCGCCGGCTTGCGTCCATAATATGAGCGACCCTCGAACCCTGGGAGGAACCCATGAGGCGCAGAGAATTCATCGCAGGAACAGCTTTCGGGATCGGCGCAGCCTGGCTCGGCGCAAAGGGATTCGGAGCCTCAGCGCTGCCCGCCCTCCCTCGCAAGTTCAGCGCCGCTGACACGGTGGTGCTCGGCAACACCGGAATCCGCACCAGCCGCCTGGCTATGGGCACCGGCACCGTAGGATACGGCCACCATTCCAACCAATCCGCGCTCGGAGTGAAAGGCCTCTCGGAGCTGCTGCTGAACGGCCATGACCAGGGCTTGCGGTTTTTCGACGCTGCCGATTCTTACGGAAGCCATCCCCACGTGGCCGAGGCGCTCAAACACCTGTCCCGCGACAAAGTCACGGTTCTCACCAAAACCTGGGCGCGTGATGCGGCATCCGCCCGCGCCGACCTCGACCGCTTCCGGCGCGAACTAGGGACCGACTATATCGACATCTGCCTAATGCACTGCCTAACCGAGGCCGACTGGACCGAGCGTTATCGCGGGGTGATGGACGTTCTCTCCGAGGCCAAAGAGAAGGGAATCATCCGCGCTCACGGCTGCTCCTGCCACAGTATCGAAGCTCTGCGCGCCGCGGCGAAGTCTCCCTGGGTGGAAGTTGATCT
The DNA here is from genome assembly GCA_963735545.1 of uncultured Acidobacteriaceae bacterium. GTDB lineage: Bacteria > Acidobacteriota > Terriglobia > Terriglobales > Acidobacteriaceae > PALSA-270. Next base: position 52,031 of record CAVTLU010000014.1, on the reverse strand, counting down.
CGCCCGCATCAATCCTATCGGCTCCCACATGGACGCCGATCCCGAAACCGTCGTCGGCGTGCTGCGCGAAATGAAGGCTGCAGGCAAGGCCGTCGTAGGTATGAAAATCCTAGGCCAGGGAGATATGCGCAACCGCCAGGACGAAGCCATCAAGTACGCGCTGTCTCTCGGCGTGCTCGACGCCTTCACCATGGGCGCCGAAAGCAAAGCCGAACAGGAAGACTTGATTCGCCGCATCGCAGCCGCCGCTTAACTCGTCTGCGCAATCAACGCAATCTTCACCACGGAGACACTCAGGCACGGAGAATACAAAAACAGTTTCTCCGTGCCTCCGTGGTGAGTGTCCTCTCGATGGTTGAATGTATGATTCGCTGAGAACCGAGAACCGAAAACTGAGATCCGGCATTCCATCGCAACTATCCCAGATGGAGACTCTCTGCCTCAAGAAACGAGCCGAGTGGCGAAGCTGGCTGCAGAAAAACGCAAAAACCTCGCCCGGAATCTGGCTAATCTATTACAAAAAAGCCTCTGGCAAACCTCGCATCGCCTACGAAGACGCAGTTGAGGAGGCACTGTGCTTCGGCTGGATCGACGGCAAGATCAAAAGACTCGATGACGATCGCTACGCCCAGAGCTTCACTCCCCGCAAAGCCACCAGCCGATGGTCCGCGCTCAACATAAAACGCGCAACCAAGCTGATCGAAGACGGCAAGATGACCGCAGCCGGGCAATCCGCGTTCAATCCCAAACGCAAAGCCGAACCCTTGCCTATGCGATTTCCCGCAAACCTGGAAAACGAATTCAGAAGTCAGAAACAAGCCTGGGAGAACTTCCAGCGTTTTCCATCGTACTATCGCCGTATGACCGCCGGCTGGGTAGCAAGTGCAAAAAAAGAAGAGACCCAATTAAAGCGCTTGCGCCAACTAATCGAATTCTCGGCCCGCAACGAAAAGATCAAGTTCATGTAGCGCTGAAAACCGCGTGCATTTGCCTGGCTTTACCAGAACAAAATCTTGGAATTTGATCTCGCCGACATCACCACGAATGAGGGTGGCCCATCTTTCGCGCGCTTTTCGCGAAAGGCGGGAAGCAATGCAGCCTTAAGAAGCTCTGACAAAGCGCCTGTGTCCCCCTGTGCTCCCCTGTGTCCCCTGTGGTTTACGTCGGACTGATCAAAGTCTCCCCAAAGAAGTGCACTATGAAAGCAAATGCCTACCCCCGGCTCAAACTCACCAGCGCCCCGCTAGCCGCCGGCAATTCCACGCTAGCCATCCCGACCTGCACGGCAAGCTCCTCTTCATTCGCCACCGCCCACGCGCCACTCGCCCCCACCGGAGCCCCGCCAAAGGTCACGTCCTGCTTCCCATCCAGCCTCGGCGCATACAAACGCAACGCGCCGGCCCGCGCGATTTTCTCCCCAGCATCAATACTGATCCGCACCGCGCGATCGAAATTCTTATTGAACACCGCAACCTTAATCGCCCCATCCGCCCCGCGCAGCGCGTAAGTATTCAGCAAAGGCGCATCCTGCGCGCCGTCCATTGTGCTTTCAATCAGCGTTCCCGGCCCCGCCTGCGCGAACATCAGCATCCCGTAGTAAAGAGGACGCGCCAAAAACCCATTCTGCCTTGTGCCCGCCACCGGCGTGTACCAGCCATATCCGCCGCCGTGAAAATTAATGCCTATGCCGCCCGCCACTGCGAGCTGATACATCAAATCACCGCCCCACAGCGCCGACCCAAACGTATCGCTCACCCCCGGCTTCCCGCCCTGATAGCACGAGTTCGTCTCCGCCATGCGAAATGGCAGCCCGTAGGCCCGCACCGTCTCCTGCATGCCTTTGAATTCATCCTGCAACTTCGGATTCGGCCGCAGCAGCCGCTCGATAGTCATCGAAGGATCAGTCGGCGGGCCCTCCGCGTAGTAGTGCTGCGAAAGATACACCGCCTCGCTCTTAAACCGTTTTGCAAACGGCACCAGCCACTCCGTGTTGTATGCCGTATCCGGCCCCGCCATCGGCGGATGCGGAACCCGCACCTTGATGGCGTCATAAAAGCGCTGCCACTCCTGCGCAAACTGATCGATGTCGTAATCGGCCTTACGCAATCCATTGCGATAGAAAAGATCGGGCTCGTTGCCCAGTTGAAACGCCAGCAGCTTCGATCCAATGGTGCGATGAACGTACGCCGCCTCATCCGCCGCAATCTCCGGCGTTCCGGTGCCGAGATTGAGGCCGTAGATCAGGCTCCATCCCGTGGCATCAAGAAACTCCCGCAAATTCCGAATCGCCAACGGCGTGATGATCGAGGGCGGTGGCGCCTTGTGCCCGGTGTCCGGCCCGACCGCGTAAGAGAATCCGATCCCGGTTGTCTTATCCTGCGGCCCCGAATTCATGGGAGCGGAAGCATCCGGCTTCGGAGCCCCATCCGGAACCCAGTGGCAAAATTCGCTTGTGTTCCCGCCGATGCGTATCACGCCCGCGGGCCCGAGCGTTCGCAGAAACCCAATCAGTTCGGTGTTGCCGCCAGAAAAGAAATCCGGAATCCCCAGTTGCGCCGACTCATAGCTGAGCCCGGTAAAATCAGCGCCAATCTTGTTGCCCAGCCGATCCGGCCGCAAAGTAAGCCGAATCGCCACCGGCGAATCGGCGTCAGCAAAGATTCGCGGCACACCCAGCGCCGCGCCCGAAGCCAGCAGTGACAGCCTGATAAAGTCCCGCCGTTCCATGCCCAGCATTCAAGCACACTGGAAGGCGGCAGGCAAACGTGTAGGGACGGGCGCCCTCGCCCGTCCAGAAGCCAAAGCCATGTAGGGACGGGTCTCTGACCCGTCCAGGCGGGCGCGGTGTTTGCGACCGCAGCGCAGCGCCACTGCACTGTCGTCTGTGGGATTTGCCTCCTCATCCGCCGTCAATATTGTTATCGGAGGATGCTCCGTCTCTAGCCGGGAAGATCCCAGCCAGTTCGAAGACGGTCTTCAAATCGCGCCAGTTGCCTTGCTCTGCACCTTCCAGGGCGGACTCGATGCGTTGGACTTCTTGCCAGTCTTCATCTTGATTGGCGGCAGTTGTCTCCGTGGATAGAGTAGCGGGCGAGGGCGCCCGCTCCACACTTGCTGCCACATTGGCATCTTCCTGCTGGCTTTCTTCCTCTTCCTCGAAGTCTTCGGGTTGCCAGGCATCGTCGCCTACGCCGGTTTCGCGGACGCTTTGGGGGTCGATTACGATGCTGGATTTGTGGCAGTGCTCGAAGTCGAGGTGGTGCAGGTTGTGGGAGGCGGTTTGCAGGCCGTAGAGCAGGAGGCCTCCGGTCTTGTGGTCGAGCTGGCGGCAGATGATGAGGCGCATGACTTCCATCAGGGAAACCTGGATGGAGTCGGCGTCCTCGAGTACGGGGAGTTCGACGGTGGTGGTGGCTTGGAGCGTGCCGGCCCGGTTCAGATTGAGGCGGGTGGCGCGCCAGCGGTTATGAAAGAAGCAAAATCGTTTGCGGCGGAGAGCCGGGGAGCCGCATTGGGTGCCGTTGGTTTTGATGTGCTGACAGCGCGGAATGTGATTGCCATAAAGGGAACAACTCATGATGAAAGCTCCACCCCCCACCCCTCCGATCTAACAGAATCAGAGAGATGGCAGGAAAATTGCGCAAAATCTTTGGATGTAAAGGGGTTATGGGTAAAATCGTCATAATAAAGTAGTTACGATTTGATATGTACTTGTGAGTAAAAGGTGCAGGTTTCTTTATCGCTTAGTTGGAGAAGTAGGGTCAAGGGAAAAAGAGGGAAAGTGGGGGTGGGTTCCCGAAGTGGGAAGGGGATTGACTGCGGTTTAGCGGCGACTTGCGCTTTCCTGATCGAACCGGCGGAGCGTTTGAACATCGGCCTCAAGGTCTTCGGCGCTGTATGCGTGGTCGAGAATACTCCGTTCCTTCAGAAGGCCTTCGAACTCGAACCGGGAGCTGAAGCCGAGGACGCGGCTGGCCTGAAATGCCGTCAGCTTACCCGAACGATATCCGGCAATCGCCAGAGCCTCGACGGCTTCGCGGGCTGGCTCGGGATGCTGGTCCAGATCGTTCGGTAGTTCGACGGTGATTTCCAAGACTTTTCCCCTGAACTCGCTCCTAGCCTAGCACGAGGACTGGCGTTGTCGCGATGTGATAGGCGGCTGGAGTCAGCGAGAACCCGAGCGAGAGGAACGTCTCAAAGGGCGCAACGGTGGAGCACGGCGTGAGTTACCTCAAGTGTCAAGCATGTCCCAGTCGTCGCCGAGCACCCAGCGGATAGCTGAAAGCTTGCCGCTGACAAATCCCCAGTCCCAGTCGGTAGTCATGTTCGCCATGAGGCTCTTCTTGCCGAGCCTCTTCTCGGCTTCCCGCTTCCCCTTGAGCATCCCCTTGATTATGTCCTCGGGGGTCCCCTCGGCGCGATATTGCTTTGCGGTACCCTTCCGCCCGTACCACACCCTCGTGAAGAGCTCGTCTTCCACCGCGAGTATCTGCTTCACGCTTCGGATCGGGACATCGGTCAGGTCGTACTTGCGTTGCAGCGTGAGCTTCCGGCGGAGCATACGCTCAAGCTGTGGCTTCTCCCAGTACCTGATCTTGAACGGAGGGCGGTTGTTCCTTCTGTAGGAGTCGATGTAGTCCTTCGCTGGGTTGCTAAGGAAGTTCGAGACGGCAAAGACCGCGACGTCGGGCCGATCAGCCTCCGCCCACGCAAGCAGGTTCTGGAGTTCCTTCGGAGGCACGCCCTTCTTGAAGTGCTTGCAGTCAATGAACCACCTCTCGAAGTGCCGACTCCCGTCCGGCTCGGAGCGCGGTTGGTCGCAGACAATGTCGCGACCTTTGTCGGCCGGGCTCGTCGCCAACCCCGTGCCCTTGCGCCAGTCCACGTTGACGAAGCCGGACGCATGGAGAAGGTCAAAGCAGAACTCTTCGAACTCGGAACTCGAAAGCTTGTCAAATGTAATTTCTGACATCCAATGGCGCTCTTTCGCGTGGAGTATAACTCGAGCACAGAATATACAGTTTCTATCCTTGGGGGACGCAGCCCTAGATTCGTCGTTTGACATCTCCTTAGGCCGGGAGCAAACTATCACGCAATGATTGGCGAGTAGAGTCACTGCCACTCGTCCATTATCTTGCGGCGATGAGAAATACGTGACTTTCAAGGATTTTATATGTTTTGCCAGGCTTGTGGGGTTTCACTCTCGACTAAGGGCAGAATATGCCCCGCTTGTGGGGTTGCACTAGCCAACCGCAGCGTGTGGCGCTCACAAATCAAATGGATCGTCCGTGTAATACTTTTGCTCTGCCTTGGGCTTGTCTTAGCCGGAGTCTACACACGCCAGGCTCGCAATGCGATGCCCGCGATGGAACGGGACGCTGCACCTCCAGAATCTGGCATGCCCGCGTCGGAACAACCCCCAACTTCGGCGACATCTGCGACCGCACCCGCGCGTCACAAGTCCAAGAGCACGGCATCCAACGGTAAAGGAAAGCATGGTCGTGAAGGCGGAACCGCGGGGGAAACGGCAGAGCCGGAGGAGGACGACCCTGCTCGCTAGGTGCAACCGCTCTGCCCTCGACCACAATGTACTAAGCAAATGGCGAGCGAAATCCACACACCCGGCCATGGAAAGAGAGCGCTAAAGAAACGCCTTTTAACTGCACTCGGATACTTTGGGTTCCTGTCGCTTGCCTTACTTTTCGACAGACCCAGCTTCTTGACAAACATTATTGGTAGTCTTAATCAAGGCGGATGTAGCGCAAGTGAAGATTCCCCATTGGAATTGGCTCCGCCCGCGTACAATCTCCTCGCCAATGCAAAAACCCATGTGGGTGATCCCCATACTCGGATCATCACGATTCAGGAAGGTTCCGAACCCGAAGATATAATCCACAACGTCTGCAGACAAAGACTATTCCTCGCTCGCCTAGTCCAGCGGCTTGAAGCCATGGGCGCTACCTCCATTGTCATCGACAAGTATTTTCTCGCACACACCTGCGACAACTACTCCAGCGGACCGGGCAACGGTACTGATGAACTCGAGAGGACTTTTGCCAGCGCCCACATCCCGATTACCTATGGCCTGCATACCGACGACCTCCAAGGTCCGGCTGCGGACTCGCGCGCGATCAAAACTTGCTTGGTAGGGTCCGAGAGCATCCCCTTCCCCGGAAATGGTAATTGCAAGGGAGGGTGCATCCATGCGGGCGAGTTGAGGCTCAATTCTGATACGCGCCGCGTGCCTTTGCAATGGCAAGTCTTCCCCTCGCAGCGGGACGCGACCGAAAACAACGACCCCGACACCAAAAGCTCATTGGCGGTGGTAGCCGCGTCGCAGGCCAATCCCGGTTTCGCACTGAGTGGCCCCGTCAGCTCTCTGCTGAATGCCGGTTCACCGGATCCGCCTCATCCTTTTACCAGCTTCATCTCTCCCGAGTTCATACCGACCTATTCCGCACGCCAGGTTTTGTGTGGAGTCGGGTTTCCACCCAATGCCGCCAGCGATTGGGACAAAACCTGTGCACCTCCGAGGCCCACCACGGCTCAAGAACAGCAAACGGAGCCTTTTGAGAAGACCGGTGCGCTGACTGATGCGGATATCTACAACGGCATTAAAGGCCACATCGCCCTAGTGGGCGAAATCAGCGATTCCGACATGCACGCAAGCGTTATCGGCGAGTCCGTCCCGGGCTTGGTCCTGCAGGCAAATTATATCGAGTCGTTATTGGACGGCCGTGTGTTCGTCGCCGTCAGGGATTGGATATCTATAGTTTGTTACCTGGTGTGGTTTGAGATCACCTATCTGCTCTTCTGGAAGTTATCTTCTCCGGAACGCGCGCTACTATTATCGGCATTGCTTCTTCTGGCGATTGTGTGCTGCAGTTACCTGTTGATCTGGAAGTATGCCTATTTTCTCCCTGTATATCTTGAGGGCGGTGTCAGTGTAGGAATACTACTGCTACGATGGCTAGAGTGCCGAGGCCACAAGTTCAGTGAGGAGCACTAGTCGATTCGTTCCTCCGATTCGCGGGCGGGTGGTTGACCGAGTTACGCTTACTCTGTAGCGCGAGTTTTGATTCTGCGCGGCTTGCAGCACGGCACGAAGCCGTGCCCTTCGATGGTGGTGGCGGGGTTTGGAGGGGGCTCCGAAAAACGGGAAAGCATCGAGCCATTCGATTCACAGGTCAAAAGCCCACCCTAATCGCACAGAACGCGATTAGGATGGGGCGCCCTCGGGGTGGTGTTGCGGGAAGGGGAACACAAGGTCCCTCGACTTCGCGAAACGATCCGCGAAGGACGCGGATCGTTTCGCTGCGCTCGGGATGACAGAGTGGTTGGGTTCGCGGGGGGGAATCCGCCATTTCCGCCGCCACCCATGGGTTCGGCAGCTGCAAAGGGTCGCGGGCGAGGGCGCCCGCTCCACACGATTTTGGGTGGCTTCTTGGAGGTCCGTGCCTGGCGTCAGGGAGGATTATCTCACTGTAGTTTCCTGACTCGCCGAACCCCACTTCTCGCGCACAGAACGCGCGAGAAATGGGGCACCCGGCTCGAAAAGACTGGAATGCATCGCGTCATCCGATCTTCAGGTCAAAAGCCCCACCCTAATCGCACAGAACGCGATTAGGATGGGGCACCCTCGGGGGTGGTTTGAGGGTCGGACGGCTAGGATTTGATGGCGATTTACGACGATCCCGCCTAAAATATGGCTATGGAAATTTCGCTGGCGCCGGAACGTTGAAGCCAAGCTGAAGCGGATTGCCTCGGATGCGGGCAAAGGGGCGAGCCAGGTGGTGCAGGAGTTAGTAGCGAACTACCTCGATCACGACGAGTGGTTTCGAGGGGAAGTAGAGAAGGGTCTGGCTTCGCTCGAAGCTGGGAAGTCGGTTGCGCACGAAGAAGTGCGGCGGCAGATCGAACGGCTGCTTAGCGCGAAGTGAATCTTGGCTGGTCTCCCGAGGCGGCTGCGGATTTCGTGGGCCTTGTTTCCTACATTCATGAGGACAATCCGTCGGCGGCCGAACAGGTGGCGCAGGCCATTTCTGAGCGGATTGCGTCGCTTGTTTCATTTCCAAAGCTGGGGCGTTCGGGCAGGATTCGGGGGACTCGGGAACTGGTGCTCTCGCCTCTTCCGTTTATTGCGGTTTATCGGGTGACAGATGAGGCGGTGGAGATTGTGAGGTTGCTCCACGGGGCGCAACGATGGCCGTAAGGTCTGGAGTCGCGGGCGAGTCGCCCGCGGCCACACTGGCAGCTATCTTCGAACGATGGCCAGCAGTATGAAGAACGCTGCCAGCACCAACGGCGCGAACCGGTCGAGTTTCAGCAGATTGGTGTGGCCTTTGGTTTGCAGCAAGGCGTACTCCTCGTGGAAGCACTGGTAGGGCAGATGCGTTTCGAGCTGATTCAAGACTTGGAACTTTGCGGAGAACAGACGGCGGTAAAAACCTAGCGTCCTCGCCCAGACGATGCAAATGACGCTGGCAAACAGGCAGACCGCCCAAAACACTGGTCGCGGAACCGCGCCGAGAATCTTGCTGGACTCGGTCAGGGCCAGAACTCCCAGCAGCGCGGAGATTACGGAGAGAAAGAAACCATTGACGGTAGCGTATCTCGATCCCACATTGCCTAGATCGGCGAGGTAGGCTTTGTACTGGTCCATCCAGTCGGAGGTGTTGAAGGCGGGCACGGAAGGAGCGGGAGTCGCCATAGATACTCCTGTCGATCATGTTGTCTGGGGAAGGAGAACGAATTCTGAATCGCAGTGAGGGAAAAAGCAACTGAAAAACTCAACACCGGGCAGGGAACACAAGGTCCCTCGACTCCGCGAAACGATCCGCGTTGCGCATCGCTTCGCTACACTCGGCATGACAGTGTGGAGAGAGATTGCGACCAAAAAAAGCCCCGCCGCAAGGCGGGGCTTCGATTTTGCCAACGGCGACGACGACGGCCAACGGCTGTTCTTAGTACATGCCTTCCATGCCGCCGCCGTGTCCGCCGCCGCCCATCGGAGCCGACTTCTTCTCCTCGGGGATTTCGGCGACCAGGGCTTCGGTGGTGAGCATCAGCGCCGCGATCGAGCCGGCGTTGGTGAGCGCGGTGCGCACTACCTTGGTCGGATCGAGCACGCCCGCCTTGACCAGGTCTTCGTACTCGTTGGTCAGGGCGTTGTAGCCGTAGTTGTTGTCCTTGGCGTCGTTGATCTTGCCCAGAACGATTGCGCCTTCTTCGCCGGCGTTCTCGGCGATCTGCGCAGCGGCTCTTGCAGGCTCCGCTTCACGATGTTGACGCCAATCTGCTCATCGCCTTCGACCTTCAGCTTGTCGAGTGCGCCGACGCAGCGGGCCAGGGCCACGCCGCCGCCGGGGACAATGCCTTCCTCGACTGCCGCGCGGGTGGCGTGCATGGCATCTTCGACGCGAGCTTTCTTTTCTTTCATCTCGGTCTCGGTTGCCGCGCCCACCTTGATTACAGCCACGCCGCCGACCAGCTTCGCCAGCCGCTCCTGCAACTTCTCGCGGTCGTAGTCGCTGGTGGTCTTTTCCACCTGGCTGCGGATTTCCTTTACCCGGCCTTCGATCTCGGAGTGCTTGCCTTTGCCTTCGACCACCGTGGTGTTGTCCTTGTCGATGGTGATCTTCTTGGCCGAGCCGAGGTCGCTGATCTGGACGTTCTCCAGCTTGATGCCCAGATCTTCCGTGATGGCCTTGCCGCCGGTCAGGATGGCGATGTCCTGCAGCATAGCCTTGCGGCGATCGCCGAAGCCGGGAGCCTTGACGGCCGCGACTTGCAGCGTGCCACGCAGTTTGTTGACGACGAGGGTAGCGAGCGCTTCGCCTTCCACGTCCTCAGCGATGATCAGCAGCGGCTTGCCGCCCTTGGCGATCTGCTCGAGCAGCGGAAGCAGATCCTTCATCGAGCTGATTTTCTTTTCGTTGATCAGGATGTAGGCGTTCTCGAGCGAAACTTCCATGCGCTCAGGATCGGTAACGAAGTAAGGAGAGAGGTAGCCGCGGTCGAACTGCATGCCCTCGACCACTTCGAGCTGCGTCTCCAGAGTCTTCGACTCTTCGACGGTGATGACGCCATCCTTGCCGACCTTCTTCATGGCTTCGGCAATAATGTGCCCAATAGTTTCGTCGTTGTTTGCGCTGATCGTGCCTACCTGGGCGATCATTTCGCCGGTTACGGGCTTGGAGAACTTGTCGAGTTCGCCTTTGCCGCGCTCGCCGGTTTTCTTGTCGAATGTCGCCGCAGACCAGGTTGACGGCCTTTTCGATGCCGCGCTTCAGGGCCATGGGATTGGCTCCGGCAGCTACGGTCTTGACGCCTTCGCGGAAGATGGCCTGCGCGAGAACGGTGGCGGTGGTGGTGCCGTCGCCGGCTACGTCGGAGGTCTTCGAGGCCACTTCGCGAACCATCTGGGCGCCCATGTTTTCCTGGGCGTCCTTGAGTTCGATTTCCTTGGCGACGGTGACGCCGTCTTTGGTGATGGTGGGCGAACCGAATTTCTTTTCGATGACTACGTTGCGGCCCTTGGGGCCGAGGGTCACCTTCACGGCGTCGGCCAGAAGGTTCACGCCGCGGAGGATCGCCTGCCGCGACTCTTCTCCGTGCAGAATTTGCTTTGCCATAATTCTTTTCTCCTGTCAGATTGTAGATCTTGAACCACTAAGGGCACGAAGGTTCGCAGGAATCCGAACGCTCCCAATGACCGTCTTCGCTTCCTTCGTGGACGCTTCGTGTCCTTCGCTGGTTCATCGGTTTCAGGACGCGCGATACCGAAGGATGCACAGTTAGCGGCGGGAGCCGGCGGTTTCTTTCGCCTTGGCTGCGCCGGTGATCACGCCGAGGACTTCTTCCTCGCGCATGATGATGAAATCTTCGCCGTCCAGCTTGATTTCGGTGCCGGAATACTTGCCGAACAGGATGCGGTCGCCATCTTTCACGACCAGGGGGAACACCTTGCCTTCGTCGTTGCTCTTGCCTCTGCCGACGGAGATGACTTCGCCCTCCTGCGGTTTGTCTTTGGCGCTGTCGGGGATAATGATTCCGCCGCGGGTGGTGCCTTCTTCTTCCACGCGACGTACTAGAATACGGTCATGCAGGGGAGTAAACTTCGTAGCCATGCTTGTAGACTCCTTTCGTTTGGTGTTTCGGTTGAGTTGGATTGGATTGCAGAAAACTCGATTCGCCCGCAACCTGTTAGCACTCATTGTGGGTGAGTGCTAATTGTAGGAGGGTGATGGTGAGTCTGTCAAGGTGACGCTGGGATACGGTGCTAACGTATTTATTTATAATAGCCTAGATTTGATCCATCCTGTTGCACGATCCTCGTCGAGTCTTGGTTTTGCGATTGTGTCTAGCGATAAGATTCATGCGCGCTTAGCTTGCGAGCGCTGAATGGAGTGAATGATGAAGAAGGCTTGGTTGGGATTGATTGCAGGAGTTCTGGCGACCACGCTGCTGGCGGGCTTCGCGATCGCGCAGGATGATGAGGCTGCGATGAGTTTTGTGGTGTTGCGAGACTACAACGGCAAGCCGATCCGCAATGCCAGCGTGGTTCTGCATCCGGTAAAGAAGAACGGCAAGCAGGCCGAGGGCGGGCTGGAGTTGAAGGCGGACGCCGACGGCAAGTGCAGCTACGACGGCATTCCCTACGGACTAGTGCGGGTGCAGGTGCTGGCCCGGGCTTCCAGACTTTCGGGCAGGACTACGACATTGATAAGCCGACGATGGAGATTACGGTCAAGCTGAAGCGGCCGGAGGGGCAGTACTCGATTTACGAAAATCATCCGGAGGAGAAGAAGCCGGAGGAGAAGAGCGGGGAGCAGGGCGATCCGAACGCGAAGCCGAAGTAGGGTGGGGAGAAGCGGAAGCATTTAGTCAACTAGGGATGCTTCGACCGCGAGGCTCTCTCTGCGCTCAGCGTGACAGGGCTCTCGCCAGTCGTTCTACTCGAAAGCTGAAGGGAAAATAGCCGATATTGCCATGGACTATCTACTCAAGACCGAAGCATCCGTCTACTCATACGCCGATCTGCAGCGCGAGAAGACGACCATCTGGGACGGAGTTACCAATCCCGTCGCGCTGAAGAATCTGCGCTCCATGAAACCGGGCGAGCGCCTGGTGATTTACGAAACTGGCGACCGCAAGAGCGCCGTGGGAACTGCATCGGTGGTTTCAGTGGAGACTGCCGACCCGAAGAATCCTCAGGTGAAGATCAAAGCGGGCAAGGCGCTGGCGAAGCCGGTAACGCTTGCCGAAGTTAAGGCCAATAAACTTTTTGCGGATTCGCCGCTGGTACGGCAAGGGAGGCTGAGCGTGGTCCGCTCACGGCAGCGCAGCATGAGTTCCTGGCAGGCGAGTGAGTGCTTGCCATTCACAAAACTTCACGAATCTTCGCGGTTGAACCTCTGAGACTCCAAGCCAGACACGGCATTTCCCACGCTGTGGAAAACCTATTCACCGAACCTTAACTCACCCTTAACTGTGCAGTAACAGTTCTCGACTACGGTTCGTAGGGTTCGGGTCGAGACCAAGCTGGCAGCAGGTCCGACAATCTTTCTCTCAGAAAAGGTGGCTTCCATGAAGAAAAAGGCCGCAGTTCTGTATCTGTTGGCTACCGCGTTGGTGGGTACAACGTTCGCGGGTGAAGGCGCGGTTCCTAAAGGCATCCCGCATCTCGACCACGTGTTCTTCATCATGATGGAGAACCATGGCTACAGTCAGATCATCAACAATCCCAACGAGCCGTTCGTCAATCAATATGCCAAGTCGGCCAATCTGGCCACGAACTACTTCGCCATTGCGCACCCCAGCCTGACCAACTATCTGGAAGTGACGGGCGGATCCAATTTCGGAGTGCTCAACGACAACTCTCCGGATTGGCACAATGCCAATTGCACCACGAACCTATCGTCGGGTATTACGTCTCTGGACGACGGAACGGCCCCCGCCATTTGTCCGATCTTTGGCAGTGGCACCGAAGCCGCGACTCCGGCGGTTGACTTCACCAACGAAACCAGCGGGCCTCCAGGAGAGAACAACATCGACGGAGTGCAGTCCCTTCCAGCCCTCACCAACATCACAGGCAAGACCATCGCCGACCAGTTAGCCGAGCGCCGGATGAGCTGGAAGAGCTACCAGGAGAGCCTGCCACTGGCGGGCGCGGATGAAGTGAACAACAGCGACGGCTTCTTCACCAGCAGCACCGATTTCACCAAGATCACGCCGACCTTGACCCCTCCCCTATCCCAGAGCGACCTGGTTGCTCTTTACGCCGTCAAGCACAATCCCTTCGTTTATTTTCGCAGCGTGCAGGAAGGCAGCGAGGAGCATAGCAGTCTGAAAAACTCGGTAGGCTTTGAAGGCGCTCGTGGCCTCTTTGCCGACCTCGCATCAGGACACGTGCCGGCGTTTTCATTCATCGTGCCCAATCAGTGCAATGACCAGCACGGACGCGGCAACGCCGGCGCCTTCTGCAACTTCGATCCCACCAGCGACGGTTCCCAGGCTGGTCTGAATCCGGCCCTGATCTATCTCGGCGACGTCACTGTGGAGCGGCTGGTGACGGCGATCCACAAGTCCCCGGCGTGGCGGGACGGCCGCAGCGCCATCGTCCTCACCTGGGACGAAAATGATTACAGCACTGCACCTAATATCAATCAGGTGGTGCTTATCGTGGATACCAACTACAGCGTCCACGGCTTGCAAAGCGGGACTCGCTACAACCACTACTCGCTGCTCAGGTCGCTGGAGTCAGGTTTTAGGCTGCCATGCCTGAACCACGCTTGCGACGCGGGCGCGAAAGTGATGAGCGACCTCTTTGGCAGCGATGGCCGTGACCGCGATGACGACGATCACGATCACGATCATCACCGGCACTAGAACGCGATCGTTCTTGCTAGCTTGCTCAGCAAACGGGCCCGGTTCTCAGGGAGAATCGGGCTTTTTCTTTTTGATGAAGCATTCCCGACCTTCGCTCGATCCACATTTATGTTCCAAGCTCACCACTCGGGCGCCGAAGCGCGTATGTCTTTTCAAGAGCTTAGTGGCACGAGTGATACTCGTGCCCTTACCAATTCGCTCAACTTGAGGGCGGCTGTCCCTACGTGGGGGTGATGGGAGATAATGGTCGTCGAAGAATTTCCGGGTTCATCTCAGGGAGGGCGGATGGCGATGCCAATGCAAACGGTTTCTGCAAATGCGGCGGGAACAATTTCACTGGGGGGCGAGTTGACGGTAAACCGCCTGGGGTATGGGGCGATGCGAATTACCGGAGACGGCATCTGGGGTCCGCCTAAAGATCACGCCGGGGCACTAGCGGTGCTGCGCAGAGCGGTCGAGCTGGGAGTGAATTTCATCGATACCGCGGATTCCTATGGACCGAATGTCAGCGAGGAACTCATTGCCGAGGCCTTAGCGCCTTATGCGAAAGGCGTGGTGATTGCGACCAAGGGAGGGTGGATTCGGTCCGGCCCCGGGGTCTGGGGTCACGATGCCAGCCCGCAGCATCTGCGCAAGGCGGTGGAGGGAAGCCTGAAGCGGCTTCGCCTCGATCGCATCGATCTATATCAACTGCACGTGCCCGATCCGGCGACTTCATTCGAGAAGTCGGTGGCAGCGCTCGCCGAGATGCGCGAGCAAGGGAAGATTCGTTTGATCGGGCTTTCTAATGTCACACAGGAACACATTGAGCGGGCGCGGAAGATCGTGCCGATTGTCTCGGTGCAGAATCGCTACAGTTTCGCCGACCGCGAGTGGGATTATGTGCTGAATTATTGCGAACAGCATGGTATCGCGTTTATTCCGTGGTTTCCGCTCTCGGCCGGGCGGGTGGGGGTGGAGAAGCTGGCTCGCATCGCTAAAACGCACAATGCCAAGCCGATGCAGATCGGGCTGGCGTGGCTGCTGCAGAGGTCTCCGGTGATGCTGCCCATCCCTGGGACTTCCAAGGCGGAACATGCCGAGGAGAACGTAGCGGCGGCGGCAATACGGCTGAGCGAGACCGAAATGGTTGAGCTGGCGGCGGTGGAGGATTACGGGTTCGATACGCGGGGTTAGTGCGTTTCCTTGGGAGTGGTGCGTCCTGTCTCTCCGGGACTCTTTGTTATTCTCTTGCTTGTTCCCAGCACTGTCGTGCCGGGCTTTCCCATCCTGCCCCTTTGGGGCTGTCCGGCAAAGCTAACCATGTTCGAAGATTAGACCTCGGACTCCAGTCACGGGCGGGTGTGCGTACGATCACGGACCGACATAGCAAACAGGAGTCAACTAGGGATGAGCCGCATAGTCCAGCGCAATTCTTGTCATTTCTAATAACGCGGCTCAGCGATAGGGGGGATCTATGATCGGTGAGCATGCCGCGGAGGTCTGCACACGAATCAAGAAGATGGGTTACGCGCGCTCGAAGCGCATCCGGATGTATGGGCAGGAGTTTCAGGTGGTTTCGGATCCGTTTTCTGACGGTAGTGGGATTGCCGTTGAGGTGATTTCGCAAAGCGATATGCGAGTGCGCACGCTGCGACTGCCGCATACGCTGCTTCATGGTTTTGGGAGAAAAGTGGAAGAGGAAGTGGAGGAATTCGCGAACGTGGCGTGAGAAGTGGCTTAGACGGGCGCCTGCATCGCGGAAGAATTCTGAGGGCGGCAAGAATGCGGCTGAGGTACCTCAGCGGCTAAGGTCAATGAGTGAAATGGCGATTTATCAACAATCATCGAGGTTCACGTAAGATGGGGGCCTATGGATTCGCGCAAAGCAATCCCGAAGCATGACGCGATGAGCACCCTTTTCAAGACGCTCTTGTTTTGTGCAATAGCCGGGACCGCTGTCCAAGCCAGCGCACAGCTGACCCCTTCCGATCCGGTGTCTCAAAGTGCCCCAGAGATCTCTGCGTCCGCGCATCCTACCGATGTTAAGTCTTGCGTTCTCATCCGTGCGGTAAACCCAAAATTCCCTCCACAGGTGTCCCCGAAGAAGAGGCGTGATGAGATCGTCCTCCATGCGACCGTGGCAGCCGATGGAATTGTCAAAGATGTGACTGTCGTAAGCGGAGACCCTGTCATGGTTGGCCCGGCTATGGATGCAGTGCGGCAATATCAGTATGCCCCATGTATGCAGGACGGTGTTCCAGTCGAGTCACAGACAACCATCACGGTTCGCTACGACCTTCGCGAGGGGGCATCCTATCCTGCGGATGCATCATCGACCGTCCCCCGCGAACCGCAAGAGGACGTGATTCGGGAAATCGCAACACCGGGGACTCTTTCAGAACCGTGATGGCGTAACCTCCGCCAAAGTTGTGCACGGGCCCCTCCCTGTTCGGAAGCTGCGCGGAAAGCCAAACTTGGGGTACGCTTCTGGGTGTGGTTGTGGGCACCCACGGCATGCCGCCGAGCCTTGGGTCGTTCAAACTCTAGGGGATGGACGAGAACGCTATCGCAGCTGTCAAGCGGTGGAATTTCAAAGCTGCCACAAAAGAAGGCAAACCAGTGCCTGTCCTATTCAACCTCGCAGTCGGTTTCGGCCCTAATGCTCTTCGGTAGGGGCAATAGGCGATTTCACTCATTGACCAACGGACCTGCCACCTTGCGATTGCGCCCTCGACCCACGAGCGATGGGCAGCCCAAAGACGGCCATTGCAAAGACGACATGACCCACGGTGAAGACTCGTCATTCAAACTCATAAACGTCCCAACAAGAGGCCACCAAGAGCAAATACAACAGTCTTGGAGAGCTGAGGAGCACGGGCGATGCTTCGATAGTTACATTCAAAGCTGCTGAATAAAGAGCAACGGTTGTGCGTTCTCGACGTAATCGTTGCAGGTATCATCCCACATAACACTTCTCAGCGGCTAAAGCCGGAATCTTTTTCAGAACACATGACGCAGGGCCGAAGGCCCTGCTCCCACCCAAAAACCTAGCTGAAGGCCTTCTTCAGCTCGCGGCGCAGAATTTTTCCGGATGCGGTCTTGGGTACGACATCTACAAAACGTACTTCACGCGGCTGCTTGTAGTGCGTTAGGCGGTCGGCTACGAAGCCGCATAGTTCGTCCTCCATTTTCTTTCCTGGGATCGAGCCTTCATTTAGCACGACGAAAGCAACTGGGATCTCGCCTGCTCGCGGCATCCGGGCGTCCGACTACGCCGCAATCGCGCACCGCGGGATGCTCGAGCAGCAGCGCCTCGACTTCGGCGGGTGCAACCGGGAAGCCTTTGTACTTGATCATTTCTTTGCGGCGATCGACTACGCGTGTAGAAGCCTTGCTCGTCGCGAGTGACGACATCGCCCGACCAGAACCAGCCGTCGCGCAAGGCGGCGGCGGTGGCCTGCGGTTCCTTCCAGTAGCCAAGCATGAACTGCGGGCCGCGCATCACGAGTTCGCCGGGCTGGCCGGGGGCGACCTGATTTCCCGCTTCGTCCAACTCCTGGCATTCGGTCTGGCATACTGGCCGGCCGATGGAGTGCGGGCGGTAGAGTTCGGAGTCGAGATAGCCCAGATGCGTGAGCGGCGAGGCTTCCGTCATGCCGTAGCCCTGGCAGACCAGAACGCCGGTGAGCGAGGTGAAGCGACGGGCCAACTCCGGAGCCAGAGGAGCGGCGCCGGATTTTACCCAGCGCAGGCGATGCTGCTTGGGGAACTTTTCCGGCGGCGGCTGCCTCGCAGAGCGCATTCATGGCGGGCGGCACGACCGGCATGGTGGTCACGCCCTCGTCTACGATCAAGGAGAGCACTTGCGGCAGGCTGAAGCGCGGCACCAGCACCAGGGTTGCGCCCAGCAGCAGCGCGGGGTTCAGCACTACGTTGAGGCCATAGATGTGATAGAGCGGGAAGAAAACACAGGAAAGACATCTTTAGAGTTGAATTCCGAGGCGTTTGGTCCAAGGAGCTGGTACTGGTTCGCTACCAAGTTGTGATGGGAGAGCATCACGCCTTTGGGAAGGCCGGTGGTGCCGCTGGAGTAGGGAAGAGCGGCCAGGGTTTGGCCGGAGGGTTTCTCCGGTTTCGGCAGTGGCTGCGTGGAGGGCTGCATAAGGTTGGCGAAGGCTTCCGCGCCGGGAGCGGGCTGGCGCGTGGTGTAAATCCGGCGGAGATTGGGAAGGCCGGCGAAATTGATCCCATCGATACTAGGGCCGTCGGTTATCAGGATGGCCGCGCCGGAGTTTTCCAGTTGATAGCGCACTTCGCGCTCGCGATAGGTTGGATTCAGAAGCGTGGGGACGGCTCCGGCGAGTGTGGCGGCGTGATAGGCGGCGCAGAACTCCCAGCAATTGGCTAAGAAGATGGCCACGACTTCGCCGGGCTTCAGGCCGGCGGAGAGGAATCCGCGGGCCAGGGCTTCGACGGTCTCTGCATATTCGGCATACGACAGGCGGCGGTTGCAGGAGGCGTCGACGATGGCGGTCTTTTGGGCATTTTGCCGGCAGCTTTGCAGAATTACATCGTGGACGAACTGGCCGGTGGGGTCGGCGTAGAGTTGGGTTCTTTGCATTTGGGTCCGATTGTAGAGCATGAATCGCCGGGGGAACCCTGATCAGCCTGAGAGCTTGAACCACAGAGGGCACAGGGAAGCACAGGAAACCCCAGGGTCCTTCCAGTATGAATTACGGGGAAGAGTGCAATTTGGATTTGAGATGCGGCTGGCTGGGTCAGTTGACTAGCTTGCGGAGGAATTCTCGCTCGTCCATGTGGTATTTGAAGGCCTTGCGGCCGTCGATGAAGACGACGGGAACCTCGTCGGTGAACTGGCGGCGGAGCTGGTCGTCGCTGTCGACGTCGACATCTTGCCAGGTGAAGCCGCCGCGGCGCTCCAGCTTGGTGAGAGTTTCCTTCACAATCTCGCAAAGGTGGCAGCCTTTGCGGGAATACAAGACGACTTGGCGAGCCTCGGGCATTGGCGCGATTCTACCCTTTCTTTGGGCGGGTTTCTAGCCTATGCCTGAAGCGTATGTCTATTGGAGCAGGATACAATCCCATCGTGAAACCTACCGGACAACCACTGCAAGGTAAGACTGTTTTAATCACCGGAGGGGCGCGTCGCTTAGGGCGGGCCAGCGCGCTGGCCCTGGCGGAGGCGGGCGCGGATGTCGCCATTACTTTCCGGAATTCGATGCTGGAGGCGCAGCGGACAGTCATCGACATCAGCAGCTTTGGGGTGCGGGCTGTGGCGCTGCGCTGTGACGTTACGGACGAAAAAAGCGTGAAGACCATGATTAAAGAGGCCGGCAAGGAACTTGGCGGCCTCGACATCCTGGTGAACAATGCTGCCAACTATGAGACGGTGGCGTTCGAGAAGCTGACGGTGGCGCAGTGGGATGCGATTTTTGCCTCGAACACGCGCGGGCCGTTTCTGGTTTCGCGGGAGGCTGTGAAGTTTCTTCGCCGCCGGCGAGGGAAGATTATTCATATGGGGTCGCTGGGGGGACTGCGTCCGTGGGCCGATCACGCGCACTATTGTTCGTCCAAAGCGGCGGTTCATATGCTGACGAAAGTGATGGCTAAGGCGCTGGCTCCGGAGATTGCGGTGAACTGCGTTGCGCCAGGGATGATCGATCTGGGGGAGAAGTCGGCGGCGGCCTTTATGCGCAAGATGGCTAAGCAGACGCCCATGAGTCGCAACGGGACGGGGGAGGAGATTGCCGCAGCAGTGCTGTTCTTTGCCACGGCGCCTCAGTTTATTACAGGGCAAGTTTTGGCGGTGGATGGGGGATTGGGGCTGTAGGGAGAGTGAAACCGAAGAATGCGGCCTGGGGGCGCAAGCGCCTGGGTCTTTATGCGGAGAGGTCCAGCCCCGGGGGGAGAAAGAGCAGTTCTCAGCACGCGTCGACCGAGATGTGTCGCGCAGCGATTCTTTTCGCCCTTTCAGGGCTGCGTTGTTTTCTACGCTTTCTCCCAGGGCTGCATTCTTGCGCTGCTTCGCGCCATCTTTAGTCATTCCTGTTGCATTTGGAGGTTTCTCGGGCTCAAAAATGCCGTCTGCCTTCTGTCCCTCGATTTATACTCGGTCCGCGACTCTGCGCTTCCCCCGCGGAGGAACGTTCATGTTTGTTACGGCCGCGGTAATCCGTACGGTAGTAAGGTGCTCGCTTACGACTCTGTTGCTGGCGGCAGCGGCGTGGCCGCAACAGGCGATGTCCCGGCTCGACCGGGACAATGCCGAAGGTATGTTGCAAATCGTTGGCGGAGAAGTGCGCAAGCATTACTACGATCCAAAATTCCATGGAGTGAACTGGGACGCAACGTTAGCCGATGCCAGGCAAAAGATCGACAAGTCGACGTCCCTCAACATGGCGCTGTCGCACATTGCCGCAGCCTTGGATACGCTCAACGATTCGCATACATTTTTCCTTCCCCCGGAGCGCTCGTATCGCCACGATTACGGGTTTCAGTATCAGATGGTGGGAGAGCGATGCTTCGTGACCAGAGTGCGTCCCGGGAGTGACGCGGAGAGCAAGGGAGTAAAGCCGGGAGACCAAATTCTGGCGATTAATGGCTTTACCCCTGATCGCGATAACCTTTGGAAGATGCAATATGTGTTTTCTGTCCTACGGCCGCAGCCGGGACTGCGGCTCGATTTGCAGGATCCGGCGGGAAGCAAGCGCCAGGTCGATGTAGCGGCAAAGTTTCACCAGGGCAAGCGCGTCGCCGATCTGACCGGCGAAAATGGGGCTGGCGACATTTGGGACATTATTCGCCAGGAAGAAACTGAAGCACATCTGTCGCGAGCGCGCTCTGTGGAATTCGGCGACCAGTTGCTGATCCTGAAGGTGCCGGAGTTTTTCTTTTCCCCGACTGAGGTTGGGGACATGATCGGCAAGGCGCGAAAGCACCAGGCGCTGATCGTGGACCTTCGCGGCAATCCCGGCGGCGCCATAGACACTCTTAAATTCCTGGTTGGCGGCATGTTTGACCATGAGGTGAAGATCGCGGACCGGGTGGGGCGGAAAGAAAGCAAGCCGGAGATCGCAAAGCCAATGCGCGATCCTTTTAGGGGCAAGCTGATTGTGCTGGTGGACAACCGATCGGCTTCCGCAGCCGAACTATTCGCTCGCACCATGCAAATTGAGAAACGAGGCATCGTTCTCGGGGACCACACCTCCGGCAGCGTCATGGAAGCCAAGCACTACGACGAAAAGATGGGAACCGATACGGTCATCTTCTACGGCGCCTCGATCACGGAGTGGGACTTGATCATGACCGACGGCAAGAGCCTGGAGCATAGCGGCGTAACACCGGATGAGCTTCTTCTGCCCACGGCCCACGCCATTGCCAATGGCCACGACCCGGTGCTGGGCCGCGCGGCGCAGATGCTAGGCGTAAAGCTAAGTTCGGAAGAGGCGGGAAAGCTCTTTCCTTTCGAGTGGCCACCCGAGTAAAGAGTTGAAAACGTAGATAACTCCCCTTATCCAGCCGGCCAGTCAGCATCGCGTTTCCTGTATCATGCGAGGCATAGCGGCGCAGGCTCTCGGTGGTCTGGGATTCTATGAAGACGGTTCTGGCGGCGATCCTATTGCTGTGCACTTCGGTGGCATTTGCCCAAGCCCGCCCGGAAGACGGCGGGCGCGAGTTGGAGGTTTGGGCCGGCGGCGGGCACTCGGTTCCGGGCGGAAGGTCGCAGACGGGTGTCTTCAATGCGGGTGGCCGCTATGGATGGATTCTGACCCGGCCGCATGGCCCCGGCTTCCTCAACGGACGTTTCGAGTACGCGGTCGACGCGGTGCCGGTGTTCCTGGTATTTCAGCCGGGCAATACTGCATATGGAGCGGGAGTGAACCCACTGAACCTGAAGTGGCTGTTTGCCACCCGCGGAGACGTGGCTCCATATTTTGAGCTAAGCGGCGGCACGCTGTTTACCTCACACGAGGTACCACCCGGAACCTCCACAGTGAACTTCACCTCGGGCGCAACCGTGGGCGTGCACTTCCTGGGAGAAGAGCGTAACTGGAGTGTTGAAGTGCGCTACATGCATATCTCGAACGCTGGTCTGACCAACCCCAACCCCGGAGTTAATACGGTGCAAGTACGGGTGGGGATCGGGAAGTTTTTTGGCAGCAGGAAGAAAGTGAAAAGGTGACTCAGGTGCCGAACACAATGGGAAAAGTTGCTTTGATTCTAACAGTGGCGGGGGCAGTGCTGGCCTCGCCGCTGGTCGCAGAGGATCCTTCCGTCCGCCCTTCTTGGATCACCACCAGCAACCACTACACGAACATGTTGCTGCAGGTGGAGATGAAGCACGATCCTGAGGTTGGTTCGAATCAGGGCCTGGCCGAATATGACACCAAGATCTCGCAGCCAACCCTGGCCGACGAGGACCAGGAGAGGCAGGACAACGAAGCCGTGCTCGCCAAGCTGAAGAGCGCCCTCGGGGAACACCCGCAAAAAGAAGTGGAGCAGGATTTACAGATCATGATTCGGAGGGTCCAGCTCGAATTCCGAGAGGATGATTTCCAGCGCGCCCATGAAGTCCCCTTCCTGAACGCTAGCGGCACGGTTTTCCGAGGACTGCGGATTTTGCTCGATGAGCAGACTCCGTCAGAGCGCCGGCCGGCGGCGGCGGTACGGGTGCGGGAGTATGCCGGCCTGGAGCCGGGGTACAAAGCGATCACCGAAATCTTGAAGCAGCGGGTGATGGAGCAGATGACGAAGCCGGGCGTTATTTATCCGTCGAAAACGGAGATCGAGACCGAGATGGGCCGGGACTCGAACTATGTGGACGGAATCGAGGCGCTCCTCGAAAAATACAAACTGACGGGGTGGCAAGAGCCTTTCGCCAAACTGAGACAGCAACTGGCCGCGTACGACGACTGGACGCGGGCGAACGTTCTGCCCAAAGCGCGAACCGACTTCCGGCTTCCGCCCGAGGAATACGCGCTGAATCTGGAGGATTTCGGCATCGACATTCCTCCCGCGCAGCTGACCGCAATGGCGCATCAGGCCTTCAACGACATACAGGCCGAAATGAAGCCGATCGCCGAAAAGATCGCCAAGGAGCGGCATCTGCCGTCGAACGACTACCGCGATGTGATGCGCGAGCTGAAAAAACAGCAAATCGTCGGGGACGCGATTCTGCCGCTGTACGAAGAGCGGCTTAAGCAGATTGAAAAAATCATCGTGGACAAGCAGATCGTAACTCCGCCGGACCGCCCGGCGCGGATCCGTATCGCCAGCGCGGCGGAAACGGCACAGCAGCCTGCGCCGCACATGGTGCCTCCGCCATTTCTGCACAATACCGGACAAAAAGGCGAGTTCGTGCTGCCGCTGAATATTCCTGCGGCTCCGGGCCAGGCCGCGGCCGAGAAATACGACGATTTCACCTTCGATGCCGCGGCATGGACGCTCATTGCGCACGAGGCCAGGCCGGGACACGAACTGCAGTTCGACTCCATGCTGGAGCACGGAGTTTCATTGGCGCGGATTCGTTACGCTTTTAACAGCACCAACGTCGAGGGCTGGGGATTGTATTCGGAATATTTGATAAAACCTTACATGCCGCTCGACGGCCAACTGGTTTCGCTCGACTACCGGCTGCTGCGGGCGGCGCGGGCGTTTCTCGATCCGGAGCTGCAGTCGGGCAAGATCCAGCCGGCGGATGCTTTCCGGGTGCTGGAGCAGGACGTAGTGCAGTCGCACGCCTTTGCGGAAGAGGAAGTGGAGCGTTTCACCTACCGCGCGCCCGGACAGGCCAATAGCTACTTCTATGGCTACACCAAGCTGATTGCGCTGCGAAAGGACACGGAAGCGGCGCTGGGCGCGAAATTCAATCAGAAGAAGTTTCATGATTTCATTTTGGCGCAGGGGTTGTTGCCGCCGGATCTGATGCGGCAGGCGGTGATGGAGGATTTTGTGCCGGCGCAGAAGTGAAGGGCGCTTCCGGAGACGGGAGTCTTTCGTGCGTGAGAGGGTCGTCTTTCGCCTCGCTGGGGCTCTGTCATTCAGCACTTTTCACCCAGGGTTTGCGCCCTGGGCTGTATTCTGCCGCCGCTCCGCGGCTCTCGTTAGGCTTTCAGCGTCTCTAGCTTTTTCCGGGTTTGGTCGGCGAAATCCTCGTCTTTGAGTGATTCCAGGTTGATCTCTACGTTTGCCAGGGCGCCTGCCAGCGCGGCTCGCGCCAGCGCGTGAGCCGTCACTAGATCGGATTTCATATTGGGGTTCGTAATCGGTCTGAGCTTCTCGACCAGTGCCGCCACCTCGGTGGCTTGC
Organism: uncultured Acidobacteriaceae bacterium; assembly: GCA_963735545.1. Classification (GTDB taxonomy): domain Bacteria; phylum Acidobacteriota; class Terriglobia; order Terriglobales; family Acidobacteriaceae; genus PALSA-270. The sequence goes on along the minus strand of CAVTLU010000014.1, from coordinate 27,830 downwards.
TCGGCTACACCCAGCGGCACGAGAGTGGCTTGTTTCAGCGCAGCCGCGACTATGCCTTGGTCCTGTGCTGATTCTTTCGCTTGTTTGTATGCTTTCATTACCGCCGTATAAGACTCTGCGTCGGCGTCGATGGCGGCTTTCGATGCTTCCCGCAATTGCGACAGCCGGGCCAGCGCCGCACTCAACTCCGGCTCATACTGCGCATAGGCCTTCTTACTGCGCGACATCGCGGCCACCATCGCGGCCAGTCCCGCGGCCATGGCAGCGCTGGCGGCGGCGGCGCTGCCTCCGCCGGGAGTCGCTGTAGGCGCGGCCAACTGCTCGATGAAAGGCTCGACACCTGCGCGTAATCCGCCGACCGCAACCTTGCCGCCGATCACCGCGGCTAAGCGGTTTTCGAGGATCAGCGAAGAATCGAAATTCTCGATTTGCAGGAACCATTGCGCGGCCTGCTCCAGCGCCTTCTTCGGAATCAGGCCCACGATCTCGCTGCTTACCGGCATGACTCCGCTGGCGGCCGCCTCGTGCTTCACCATTTCGAAGACGCGGTGAATCGGCGTCTGCTCGAAGTCGGTCAGATTCATCGAAACTTGGGCGAGGCCGCGCACCAGGAATCCAGCAGCCTTCACAAACCGCAGCCCGCCGCTCGAAAAACGCACCGCCTTGGCGATCTTTTTTGCGATGGATACGTCCGGAGTGTTGAGAAAGACGTTGTAGGCAATTAGAAATTTGCGCGCGCCGACGACTGTAGCTCCAGCCGTGGGATGCACGCGGGCCTCACCGATGTCGGGCTTGCGAGCAGGATTGGTCGCAATCTCCGCGCGAATGCCTTCGAACTGGCCGCGGCGAATGTTCTCGAGATTCTGCCGTTCGGGTGAGGCCGCAGCGGCTTCGTACAAGTAAACTGGAATCTGATAGCGCTGCCAGATTTGCTGGCCCACGTACCGCGCCATGGCCACGCAGTCTTCGATGGTCACGCCGTCGATGGGGATGAACGGAACCACGTCCGCGGCGCCCATGCGAGGATGCGCGCCCTGGTGCTGATTCAGGTCGATCAACTCAGACGCCTTGCCTACGCCTCGAATGGCGGCTTCCTGAATCGCCTCGCGCTCGCCGACCAGCGTAATCACGCAACGGTTGTGGTCCGCATCCATTTCGCGATCGAGCAGATAGACGCCGTCGAGCTTCATGGCGTCGACGATGGCATCGACCTTAGCTTTGTCGCGGCCTTCGGAAAAATTGGGAACGCATTCGACGAGCGTGGACATAGGACAGAAGGATAGCTGGGGTGGCGAGAAAGCCGCAACTCGTCCGTGCTACCCGACGACAACTGTAGAGACCTAGTTTCGCTACGTCTGGCAGCGCCCGATACGTGGACGAGTACCCAGGTGCTGGCCGCAAGACGTAGCGGAGCTACGTCTCTAGGTGAAAGGTAGCTTCGCTACGTTTCAGATTGCTGACGTACTTTCTAGATTTTCCCATTTCGAGCGGAGCGAGAAATCTGCGTTTTCTTGGCGTCGGCGGAAAGCAGATTCCTCGTCACTCCGCTTCTCGTAATGACAATAGATTACAGCGCCCAGATGTGGACGGTATCCGGGCGCTGGCGACAAGACGTAGCAAAGCTAGTCTCTACTGTGGGTCTGACTTCTTGAACGCGGCGTCGATACCCGCCTGGGCAATCGCTTCGTCGACCTCGGATTTCGAACCGCTGGCGGCAATCCCGCCGATAGTCTGGCCATCCACTTGGATCGGCAATCCGCCCTGGTTGGGAAAGAAGTCGGGAAAAGTCAGGACTTCGAGGTTGCCCTTTTTCAATGCCTCGGCTCCTTCTCGCGAAGGACTGCGGTAGATGGCGGCGTGCCGAGCTTTCTTGCGGCAAAAATCGAGGGTATTGAAGGACGGTTTGTCGGCCTTCTCCAGGAACAGCAGGTTGCCGGTTTCATCGACGACGCAGATGGTCACTTCGACGTTTCGTTTCTGAGCTTCGGCCTCGGCGCCGGCCACCATGGCCTTAACGGTGGCCAGATTCAGTGTTTTCTTGGTGGGAAGATCGGCGGCAAACGCCACCGCCAGCAGACTGAGCGTCACAACCAGTGGTTTGAGCATGGGCAGGATGCTACCAATTGCGGGGCTGGTTTTCCAGACGAATATAACGGAGCGGGTGCTTCGTCGTACGCGGTGTTCTGCGAAGGGCGGGTGTGTGCGTCTATCACGAACTTGTGCGTTCACCACCCGTCTACAATTCAGTCGGTGCGGCGTGCGAGCTGCCCGCACCTGCCCTTCGCAAACGGCGCGAAGTACTGATTGGATAAGAGCGAAGGCTCCAAGCCTTCCCAAGTTAGTCTTTCGGTTGAGAGACCAAAGACGCTGGGGAAAGAAGGAGCCTCAGATGATGATTATAGGGTGTGATTTTCATCCCAGCTGGCAACAAGTGAGTTGGCTGGACATGGAGACGGGAGAAACCGGCGAGCAGAAGCTGGTGACGGCCTCGGGGGATGCCGAGAGATTCTATCGGCGGATTGCCGGCGCCGGCGCTGATCGGAATGGAGGCCACCGGCAACTGTCATTGGCTGGTGGACCTGCTGGCGGAGATCGGACACGAGTTGTGGGTGGGCGATGCGGCACAGATCCGGGCCAGCTACGTGCGGCAGCAGAAGACGGACCGGCGGGATGCGGCCCACATTCTGAAGCTACTGGTGGAAGGGCGGTTTCCGCGCATCTGGATGCCGTCCAGTGAAGTGCGGGATCTGCGACAGCTGCTGTTGCATCGCTACAAGCTGGTGATCATTCGGGCGCGGGTGAAAAACGAACTGCAACACCTGGCTCTGAATAAGGGAGTGCAGAAGAAGCACAAACTGTGGAGCCAGGCGGGGCAGCAGTGGCTGCGCGAGCTGCCGTTAAAACCGTGGGCCGGACGCCGTCGCGATGACTTGCTGCGGTTGATGGCTATGCTCGACCAACAGATTCTGCCGCTGGACGAGGCGGTAAAGCAGAAGCACAACGAGACAAAATGGCGCTTCTTCTGCAAACCCAGCCGGGAGTGGGACCGATCACCTCGTTGGCCTATGTGCTGACCATGGGCGATGTAAGCCGCTTCCCGCGCGGCAAGCAGGTGGCCAGCTACCTGGGTCTGATTCCGCGCGAGCACTCTTCGGGCGGACGGCAGAAGCTGGGAGCCATCACTAAGCAAGGCAATCGCATGCTGCGCATGTTGCTGGTGGAAGCGGCGCAGAGTGCGGTGCGTTACGATCCCGAGTTCCGCCGCGAGTATCAGCACCTCTGCCACTCGAAACCCAAAGCCGTGGCGAAAGTGGCAGTGGCGCGCAAGTTGGCCATACGACTGTACTGGATGCTACGCACGCAAAAGCCGTATCCCGCAGTCGTTCGTATCGAGAGCAGCCCGCGGGTGCCCCTGGTCGGCGCAAGCTAGACCGTTGGAACTGATTGGGCGCTCTCGCATCCCGTAACGACGGGATGTTCGCATAGAAGAATCATGGCCGAGGGTTGGGTCGAATCGATGGTTGGTGGAACGACCGCGATGTGATTCACGGTGAGATGCCAGAGTCTTTGGTCCTGCGATCAGATGTTTTCCGTGGCACACCAACCCGGTGCTCCGCACCGGACAGGAGCAGTGTGCCCTTGACAACGCCTTCGCTCTTATCGAGGGGCACCCAGCGAAGTCGCGGTATCCCGCCGTCGGGTACAATCTTGCGGTGCGCTCACAACTACTGATTAGCTTCATTCTCTTGGCAACGGCTGTTACGTCTCCCGCGCAGCAAACGCTGCCTTTGTGGCCCAACGGTACTCCTGAACCTTCCACGGTGAATGGCCCGGAGCGGGATGCCACTACTCCGACGGACCGGGTCGTGGGCGGAAGGCCGGTAGTGAGGCTTACCGACGTTAGCAAGCCGACCTTGTCGGTGTACAAACCCGAGGCCGCCAAGGACACGGGCGCGGCGGCGCTTGTTTTCCCGGGCGGGGCCTATAAACGGCTGGCGATTGACCTCGAAGGCACCGAGGTCTGCAGCTGGCTAAACTCTATCGGCATGACTTGTGTGTTGGTGAAGTACCGCGTGCCTTTCGATGCCCACTATCCGCAAAGGCCCGAACAGTTGGAGGACGCGCAACAGGCGATGCGCATCACCCGCTCGCATGCGGCGGAGTGGCACATCGATCCGCAGCGTATTGGGGCGCTCGGATTTTCCGCGGGGGCTCACCTGGCGGTAACTCTCAGCAACCACTCCGATTTCAAACATGAAGGGGCGCCAGAGAATCCGTTGAGCAAGGTGGACGCGAAGCCCAACTTTGTGGTGGTGATTTATCCCGGGTATCTATCGGACTTTCCGAATCTCACCAAGATCGGGCCGACCATCGAACCGAGCGCGGCGACTCCGCCGACTTTCCTCCTGCAGACCGAAGACGACCCGGCGCACGAGGAAAACTCGCTGCTCTATTTTCAGGCGCTGAAGGAGTTGAAGGTTCCCGCCGAACTGCATCTCTACGCTCAAGGAGGGCATGGTTATGGCATGCGTCCGACCGAATTTCCGGTTACGCACTGGCCGGTTTTGGCGGAGACCTGGTTTCATACCATTCATGTGCTGGGCGGCGCGGCGGGAACTGGGCGCTGAAGAAGGCCAGGGCAGGGCTCTTTGTATATGACAGGTTAAAAAAGCTTAAACTTGCTTTGTGTCGTGGTGGGCTGCATTCTTGCGGCGCTTTGCGGTTCCACACCCCGCGCGCCGGCGAGACGCCGGCGCTACGCTTCGCTACTAATGACGCAGGCCGTTACGAGCTGAGTTCCCATCGTACCTTCGTTTGGTCCGGCTGGCAGGACCCTGTCATACAATTAGTCGAGGATGCAGCCAGCAGAACGCCCGCTTGCATCCAATGTGCAAGCACTGATTTCCGACTTTCGAGGCAATCATGAAGCTGTTCACGAAGAGAGTTCTGCGCGGTTTATGGTGTGTGTTGCTCTGCTGTGCGGTGGGCCAGGCCATGCCCTTGGGCGGAACGGCCCGCACCGCGATCCCCTCAGACATTCAACAACTGATCTCCGTCGACTATCGTGCGCTGAAGAATTCCGATACCGCCATGGCGCTGAAGCAGCAGGTGCTGCCCCCCAGCCTCAAGCAATTCGAGGGGGCGTTGAAGGGCGTGGGGATTGATCCGGAGAAGGATGTCGAGCAACTCACGTTCGCGTCCTATCGCCTGCCCAAGAAGGATGGAGTTTATGTTGTCGGGATCGCGCAGGGATCGTTCACTACCGCAACCGTCCTCAAAAAGATTCGCCTGCAGAAGATCAAGCCGGTGAAATATCGCAGCGCCGATATCTATCCGATGTCGGGTGGCATGCAGATGACGTTCCTGGACGAGAGCACACTGCTGTTTGGGGATGGCGCCGCGGTGCGAGGCGCGATGGATGCCCGCGATGGCTTTGCGACTACGCTCGACAGCAACAGCCAAATCGTGGACATGATCGGCTCGGTCGATTCGGGCACGGTGTGGAGCGTGCTCGATCAGCAGGGAACTCAGAACATGCTGCACTCGGCGCTGGGGGATGCCGCCAAGCTGGCTGATTTTGAAACGGTGAAAAAGCGGATTCTGGGGTCGCGCTACGCCATGAATTTTTCCAACGGCATCAACTTCGATCTGGATGTGGTTACTTCGGACTCGATCACCGCAGGCACGCTGTCGTCGCTTTTGCAGGCCGGCGTGCTCTACCGCCGCATGAGCGCGACGCCGATTGAAAAAGTAGCGATCGAGAATTTGACGGTGAACTCGGACGGCTCCGATTTGCAGATGCACTTCAAGAGCGACGATAAGCAGTTCCAGTCGCTGCTGCATTCGGATTTGTTCGCGGCGGTATCGAAGTAAAGAGACGCTCAAACCTTCCAGAATAGGGGTCGCGGAGAAGCGGCGCGGCCCGTCTCTGGGAAGGCAGGCGCGATGCTCGGGCTCCAGGCCCGAGCACTTTCCATTCCTACAAAGACTGGACCAATTAAGCTGCCCTGCGGTCCCCGCGTGGTAGCAGCCCAGTGCGGATTCCCTTCGAGATACAATGTCACGTCTGCGCGGAACTCAAAAACGGCAAATTATAAACGGAGATTACTGAGAGTGGTTGCGGCGAACTTGCTGACGGGCTGGATCGCGATTTTGGGTGGGATCGTATCTGGCGCCATTGCCGGGTTGTTCTTTCATCGAGATGACTGGATGGGTGGCTACAACTCATACCGCAGGCGCATGGCGCGTCTTGGACATATCGCGTTCGCGGGCTTGGGGTTTCTAAATCTAGCCTTCGCTGTAACAGCCGGGCCAATGAAACTCGGAGAGCCGGCGCTGAAGGTTGCCTCTATTGCATTCATTGCGGGAGCGGTCACCATGCCCACTTGCTGTTTCCTGACAGCTTGGCGTAAGTTTCTGCGGCATTTGTTCCCGATTCCGGTTGCGGCCATCTTGACCGGATTAATCGCGATACTCGCGGGTTGGCGAGTGGCATGAAGATCGGATTCATAGCGATGAGTGGAGTGCGGGCGCATAACCCAGAGCTCACAGCTCTCGGACTAACACTGCCGGGCTTTGTGGAACGCAATCAAGTTGTCGCTTCACTGCCGAGCCTTGGCCTCCTAACTCTTGCGGGCCTTACGCCAAGAGAAGTGGAAGTCGAATATGTTGATGTCCCCGATCTGGCCCAATTGGAAGATGTACCGGCCGAGTTTGACGTTGTGGCAATATCGAGCTTTTCAGCCCAAATCAAGGAAGCCTACACTCTCGCGGACCGGTACCGGGCACGTGGAACAATAGTCGTCCTAGGAGGGCTTCACGTTTCTGCTCTGCCTAACGAGGCGAAGGCCCACGCCAACGCTGTTGTCTTAGGTGAAGGCGAGGTGGTTTGGGAGCGGTTGATCGGCGACCTATTACAAGGTGAGCTCTCCGCGGTATACGACGCAAGAGGAACCAGTTTCGACCTCGCACAGGCTCCAATGCCGCGATACGAACTGCTGGGCATCGACCGCTACAATCGACTCACGGTACAAACCCAGCGAGGGTGTCCCTTTCGCTGTGAGTTTTGTGCCGCATCCTTGCTTATCTCGCCGCAGTTCAAGCTAAAGCCCGTGGACCGCGTAATAGCGGAGATACAGCACATCAAGTCCTTGTGGACGCGGCCATTTATCGAGTTTGCAGACGACAACACATTTGTGAACAAGGCCCATTCCAAGCAGTTGATGAGAGCGCTCGAAAAAGAGCACATCCGTTGGTTTACTGAGACCGATTTGTCATTGGCAGACGACGCAGAGCTTCTGGATATGGCGCGCGATAGTGGCTGTGCTCAAGTTCTAATTGGCCTGGAAAGCACAACATTCTTGGGCTTGGATGGTCTGGAACAAAGGTCGAACTGGAAGGCAAGACAGTTGAACCGCTATATGGAGGCGATTGACTCAATTCAGAGTCATGGGATCACCGTGAACGGGTGCTTCATTCTGGGTCTTGACGGGGCTGGCCCAGACTCGTTCGATGAGATTCTGAAGTTCGTTCAGGACAGTGGTCTGTATGAAGTTCAGATCACGGTGCAAACTGCTTTCCCGGGGACTCCGCTGCTAGAGCGCTTTCAGCGTGAACAGAGAATTCTGCGTGACAATGCATGGGAGCTGTGTACGCTTTTCGACGTGAATTTTCGGCCGGCCAACATGACAGTGGCGGAACTAGAGTCGGGGCTGCGGGATCTAGGGACCCATTTGTACTCAGAGGAATTTACACGGGCCCGTAAAGCAGGTTTTCATGAAAGGCTGCGGCGAAGCCGTGGCGCGCATCCAGCTGAGGAGGTGTGGAGATGACCGCTGCCCTAGTCAAGATCTTGTTTTTCGTTGCCGCTCTGTACGATGGCCTGCTTGGACTAGCTTTTTTGTTCTTTGCGCCTGCGATTTTTCATACCTTCGGTGTTACCCCTCCGAACCACTTTGGATACGTTTATTTTCCGGCGTTGCTGCTTATTATTTTCGCGGCGATGTTCCTCCACGTCGCACGGGATCCAGTCAGAAATCGTGATCTGATCTGGTATGGCGTTGCCTTAAAAGCCTCCTACTCAGGAGTGGTGTTCTGGTACCAATTCCACGGCGGGATACCTTCCCTCTGGCTCCCCTTTGCATGGATTGATTTGCTCTTTCTGGTGCTTTTCCTAGTCACTTGGAAGATTGTGCGGACTTGATAGCCGCTTGCGGCTCGGGAGTACTCTTAGCCTGCCTACTGTCGCGCTTCTGCTTCGCCCAGCCTTCTTTCACGATCTGGCGGGCGCGGCCCAGTGCCAGTGCATCGGGCGGAACTTCGTCGGTTATGCAGGACGCCGCTCCCACATATGCGCCTCGACCGATTTTCACCGGGGCTACCAGCGTTGAATCGCTGCCGATGAAAACTCCGTCTTCGATTACGGTTTCGTGTTTGGCTACGCCATCGTAGTTGCAGATGATGGTGCCCGCTCCGATGTTTACCTTCTCGCCGATTTCGGCATTTCCCAGATAAGTCAGGTGGTTCGCTTTGGAGCCTTTTCCCAGGCGCGTCTTCTTCAACTCCACAAAATTGCCCACATGAGCGTTTTCGCCGACGTCGCTGTCCGGGCGCAGATGCGAATACGGCCCCAGGCTCGCGCCGGCCTGCACCCGAGAATGCTCGATCACGCAGCCGGCTTGAATCAAGGCACGTTCGGCAATTTGAGAATCGCGAATCACGCTGAAAGATTGGATACGGCTATCGGCGCCGATGCGGGTTTTGCCGAGAAGCTGCACGAACGGTTCGATAATCGCGTCGGCTCCAACCTCGACGTCGCTGTCGATGACGCAAGTTTCGGGATAGAAAATCGTTGCACCGTCGGCCATAAGCTGGCGGCACTTTGCCAGGCGCAGCCGGGCATCGAGATCGGCCAGTTCGGCGCGGGTATTGCTGCCCAGGATTTCTCCCGGATCGGCGGTCTGGCAGGCGATCACTTTTGCCTGGGATTCCGCCAGCAAGCCGGCCATGTCGGTAAGGTAGTACTCGCCGTGGGCGTTGTTGGTGGAAAGCTGGTCGATGTGCGTATAAAGCGGTTGCACTTCGAAGGCGTAGATTCCAGAGTTGATTTCGCGGATTTTCTTTTGCGCCGGGGTGGAATCTTTCTCTTCCACGATGGCGGCCACGTCGGCTGACTTTGCGCTCCTGCGGATCACACGTCCATAGCCGGTGGGGTTGCTCACTTTGGCAGTGAGCATCGTCATGGCGGCCTTCTTCGAAAGATGGAAATCGCGCAAGCTGGAGATGGTTTGCGGGGTGATCAGCGGGGCGTCGCCGGAGAGCACGATAACGTGGTCGTAGGGCGTTAGAGCTTCGCGCGCCACCATGATGGCATGGCCGGTGCCGCGCTGCGGCTCCTGGACCAAGAAACCGACTCCTGTGCATGCCACCGCCTGGCGCACGCGCTCGGCTTCATGGCCGATGATGGCGTAGATATCCTGCGCGGGGACGACTTTGGCAGCCGCGGCGATTACATAGGCCAGCAGCGGCTTGCCGCCAACTTCGTGCAGCACTTTCGGATGCTTGGACTTTAGACGCGTGCCTTTGCCTGCCGCCATGATGGCGATGGCGAAGCGAGGGGCGGGGTCCGGAACCCGTGTCTGAGCTTGCTTGGACATTCGAATCAATATACCCGAGAGTTTCGCACAGCGGCAGAGGGAGCACACTTACGACAGGTCTTGGCCCATGGTCTTCATCTACGAGGTGGGCGCGGGGACGGTACGGTCGCGCACCCCGCGAGCCTCGGGCACCAGCTCCAGCAAATCGCGCGCTACCTGGGCGGTGGCATGCCGTGCCATAGCGCCCTCTTCCAGATAGTCCCCCTGGACCGGGACTACGCCCAGGGCTTCAATCGCCTCCAGATCGGCGACGATTTGGTTCGCGCCCTCCAGCGCGTACTTGGCTCGCAACTCAGGCGAGGCCACGGTGCGGTTGATAAGGGCGTAATCGAATATCTGCGCCTGGGCGTGGCGGTTCAGCGCACGGATGTGGTCGGCGGCGGTAAGGCCAAGGCTTTCGTTGGCCTGCGTCATCAGGTTGCAGACATAAACCTTCACGGCAGCGGAGTTCACGATGGCTTGCGAGATACCGCGGACCAACAAGTTGGGGATCAGGCTGGTAAACAGCGAACCGGGGCCAACGGTAATCAGGTCGGCGCGGGCGATGGCCTCCAGCGTCTGCGGAAGAGGCTCGACGTCCGGGGGCACGAGGAATAGCTCTTTGATGCTGCCCTTGCTGGCGGTGATTTTAGTCTCGCCGAGGACGCGGGTGCCGTCTTCCAGCAGGGCTTCCAACTCCACGCTGGATGTGGTCGCAGGATAGATGTGGCCGCGGGTGAGCAGAATCTCCGACGAAAGCCGGACCGCCTCGCCGAAGTCGTTGGTAATGGAGGTGAGCGCGGCTAGAAAGAGATTGCCGAAGCTATGGCCCTCCAGCCCCGAACCGCCGGTAAAACGGTGCTGGAAAAGGCGCGACAGCAAGGCCTCGTCTTCGGAGAGCGCGACGATGCAATTGCGGATATCGCCCGGCGGGAGCATGTTGAACTCCTTGCGGAGGCGGCCGCTGGAGCCGCCGTCGTCGCTGACGGTGACTACGGCACAGAGTTCGCTGATGACATTCTCGGAGGGTTCCGTGGACGAGGGTTCTTTGAGGCCAGGGGTTGAGGAAACGCGGTCTCCCGGAGCGGCGACGTAGCGCTTAAGACCTTGAAGGAGAGTAGAGAGGCCGGTGCCGCCGCCAATCGCGACGACCCGCAAGCCGGGCCGGGTGCTGGAACTCTCACGCAGCGAAAACCGCGAACGCTGCTTGGGATCGGCCATGAGTGCTGCCTAGCCCTCCTCCTCGGGGAGGTTTTCGGCGGATAGTTCGGCCCCGGGGTCGGGATACAGCAGTTCGGTGAAACGGGGATCTTCCACCAGATTCTGGAAGTCGGAATCGTTCCGCGCCTGGAAACGAAGGGCGGGATTGAGGCGGATGGCCGCGTCCAGATGGCGCAATGCATCCTCGACGTGCCCCGTAAGGCAATCGAGCGCCGCCAGGCCGTAGGAGACGTAATCCGCCTTCGGAGCCTGCTTGGAAAGCTTATCCAGGTGCTCGCGGGCGGTGACGTAGTCGCCGACATTCATCAGCGAGACCGCGTAATCGAAGTGCTCTTCCGGACCTTTGAACTGATTGGTGGCGCGATCCAGGTGCTGGTTGCAGGTATTGAGATGGACATTGGCGCGGTCGGCCAGCTCTTTGTTGGCTCCGGAAACGACCTTTTGCAGATGGGTGCGCGCTTTGTCGAATTTATGCTCCTGCAGAGCGCGCAGGCCGGCCTCGTAGTTTTGCACAGCCTGTGCAAAACGAGGGTCGTCAGCCATCGACTTCTTGGGTGAGGGCTTCTGCGACATCGTTAAAATTCTTCCTGTGTGTTTCGTAAGTACACCTTTTTGTTAAGTTTATATGACTATTGCTTAATTTTCACTGGCGTTTTTTGCTTGGTCTGGCCGCCCCCTCAAAATGGCAAACCGGGCCCGCTCGGAAGCACCCTGTGGAAAAACCCTTATCATCGGGATTCCGACGAGAGCAAGGTTATACGCGCTGCAAGACCGTCGTCAACCCGAGCGGCTCATGGAACAAGAACCTCTTGCCCAGGCTTATTTGGCCGACGCAACCGTTTGCAGGTCGACTTTCTTCCATTCTCCCCGAATGATGCCCTCACGGATTTGCCTGGCTGTCTTGCCTTTCTGGTGCTGAGCATAGGCATAGTACAGCTCCTTCAAGCAGATGGAGCACTTGGCGCCGTGCACGCTTTCGAAGCAGCTATGCAGGCTGTTGTGCCCCTCGGCGCGGTCGCACATGCAGTAGCACGGCTGCTGATGTAAAACGACCGGGATCTTCGATGCCAACTCGTAGGCACGGGTTTGGAACGGGTACATAGCGTTGTCATCGAGGAGTTGATCTTTCGCCAGGATCGGGGGCAGTTTGGTGCCGGGTGGAGGCGGACCCGCATTATAGGCAGGCAAATCGTCACCCCCCTGCTGGGAAATGGCCCACGGCGCCGACATCACAAAGGTCGTCAGAAAAAGAGGTGCCAGAAGCAACGCCCGTCTCGGCATAGTCCAATGTCCTCGATGATGCCATTGTAACCCGAATCGAACGAAGGGAATAGGGCGCGGGTAGTGGTGCAGTTTGATATTCAACTGCAAAAGGCATTAACCACGAAGGACACGAAGTTTCACGAAGGCCTCGATGGCGAAGGCTTTCCTTGGCGCACCTTTGTGTCCTTCATGGTTTACGATTTGGTCCACTGGCAAGACCCGCTACTGCATCCAGTAGAATAGAACTGAAATGTCCGAGCCAGTTGGTCCCGTCGAGCCGAATGTCGTGCATCAGGTGGAAGCCCGTCCTTCGGCATCCTCGCGGATGGTTCCCGCCATCGCCGTGTGGCTGCGTGACCTGATCATTTCTCTCGCTATTTCGGCATTCATCATTGTTTTCCTGTACCAGCCGGTGAAAGTGGAGGGCACCAGCATGATGCCCTCGCTCGACGACCAGGAACGCATCTTCGTCAACAAGTTCGTGTACCGTCTGGAGCCGATCGAACGCGGCGATATAGTGGTGTTCCGCTATCCGCGCGATCCGGCGAAGAGCTTTATCAAGCGCGTGATCGCCGTAGCCGGAGACCACGTGCGGATTGATGACGGCCAAGTCTATGTGAACGGGAAGGCGCTCGATGAAGATTACGTTTCTTCGGCTTACGCTGACCAGCGGTCGCTGAGAGAGATTGTGGTCCCGGCAAACAGCTACTTCGTGCTGGGCGATCATCGCAGCATGTCAAACGACAGCCGCGATTTCGGCCCGGTGGGGGCGAGCTTTATCTACGGGAAGGCCGTGTTCGGATATTGGCCGATGGATAAGATGGGCAGAGTAAGGTGATGTGGCAATGTGGGCGCGGGCACCTCGCCCACGCGTTCAAGGATGCCGGCGGTATGGGCCTAAGGCTGTCGAACGGCGGCGGTTCTCTCATAATCGTTAGGATTGATATTGTGTTTTCTTCGCGTGCTCTGAGATTTAAGGGTTTTGGATGCTGACTGCCAAACAAACCTTAAATCGCAGAATGCGCTGAGAAAATCCGCAGAGAACGCAGAGAAGATCCACTCCGGCCGCTGGCGCTCGCTAGAAGTGGCCCAGGAGGCATCTCAAGCAATTCAAGATTCCGGTACTTTTGTCTGGCGGCAAGAGAATGGGCGCATTTCCTGCGCCCATTCTCCGGAAAACAATTCCACTAAGTTCTACGCTGCCGACCCTGAACTCTCGAACGATTTGAGCAGGCTCATGCCGGTTTCCATCAAACTGGAGTGCGGCGGAACCTGGCCGTTCGGCGTGAGTTTGTCCACGAGCATGGGGAGAAGCTGCGTCAAGGTTGAACTTGCCATTTGCGGGGAGATTCCCGCTTTCAATGCCAGTTGTTGTACCCGCTCGTTCCCCAGCACCTGCTGAATCTGCTCACTGGAGATGGGCAAGTTCTGTCCGGTACCAACCCAGGAGCTGACAATGCCACCCAACCCCTGATCGTGGAAAGATTGAATGAGCCCGGACAGCCCGCCGGGATGATTGTTGATCGTTTCCAGCAGATGAGCGGCGATGGGGTTGGAACTGCATCCCAGCACGCTGTTCACCGCACCGCTGCCGATGGTGCTTTCAAGATTGTCAAGTAACCCCACAAATGCCTCCTGGTTTGCTTCGGATATTTACTTCTGCTTCGCGATGATCATGTCCTTAATCTTGTTGTAGGTGGCTTGCGGGACAATCTTCTTGCTCACCAGATCGGTTTTCTTGGAATAAGGACGGCCGGCGATGATTTTTTGCGCATACGCATCGCCGATTCCCGGCAGGGCATCGAGCTGGTCCTTTGAAGCTGAATTAATGTCGAGTACGCTGGTCGCGGCGGCAGCCTTCATCGTGGTGGAGGAGGCCTTTTTGGTGGTTGAGCCGGCCTGAGCCATGCTGGCGCCGCTTAGCATTACCACGGCAAGCACGGCTAAGAGAATTCGGGAAATTAGAATCTTGCGCGTCATTGGTTTCTCTCCTATCTAGTCTTTCTGGGATTCCTTGTATCCGGCTGTCTTCGCTTCCTGCTCGCTCATGAATTTACCGCTCTTGGTCTTTCCGTACCAGCGCCCGCCTTTGTGGTAGACGCCGCTATCGAGATTGACCCAAACCTGTCCGCTCGATTTCGCCGAGGCGATCTGAGAGTCGGAGGCGCTGCCGGTTGAGGCGGATTTGCTCGACGTCTTTTTTGAACTTGCCGGGGTTGCGGAGGGAGCGCTGCTCGCCATCACTGGCGTGCTGGGCGCGGTTGTGGGCGACGGCTTGATCTGCACCAGCGGCAAGGCGCGCGAGCTCTACACCGAAACGATCTTGCCGAAGGTGCTGGAGGGGCGGGCCGAAGCCGGATCGCGAGCGTCCGACTACGTTCGGATGATCGAGGTCAAGGTCTCGTTCGACACCGACATGAAACGCGCGATGGAGGATACGCGCCATTGGGCGGTTCTCGCGCTGACGCCGGAGGAGAAGACCTCCGTCCACAGTCCCGAAGAGATGGAGCGGCTTGCCGATGGGCTTTCGGCCGAGCGCGCCGCCAGCCGCTGGATCGTCTCGACCGATCCGGACGAGCATGTCGAACGCATAGGTTATTATGTCGATCTCGGCTTCGACCATCTGGTCTTTCATGCGCCCGGTCCCGATCAGGAGCGCTTCATCCGGCTCTATGCCGAGCATGTTCTCCCTCGGCTCCGTCGTCGCTTCGGCAGGCCGGACGAGACGCGCAAGAGCGCATGAACTCTCTCGAGGTGATTGCGCTGAAGGGTCTGCCCTTGATCAAGGCTGGGGACGACCTGGCCGGGCTCATCGCCTCGGCGCTCGAGCGGAACGACGTTGAGCCCCAGGCTCGGGACGTGCTTGTCGTGGCGCAGAAAATCATCTCGAAGGCCGAAGGTCGCATGGTCGACCTTGCGACGATCGAACCCTCCGCCAAGGCCCGCACGCTTGCGGCTGAGACCGACAAGGACCCGCGGCTTGTGGAGGTGATCTTATCGGAGTCGGTTCGCGTCGTGCGGGCGGCGCGCCGCGGCGTGCTGATCGTCGAGCACAGACTCGGCTTCATCATGGCGAACGCCGGGGTCGATCAATCGAATGTAGGGCCGGCGGACGGCGTTCATCGTGTGCTTCTGTTGCCGAAGGACCCGGATCGGAGCGCGGCGACGCTGCGCCACGACCTCGCGGCGCTGACCGGAATTGATCTCGCCGTCGTGATCAACGACAGTTTCGGGCGTCCCTGGCGCCAGGGAACGATGGGCGTTGCGATCGGCGTCGCCGGCCTGCCGGCGCCTGATCGATCTGCGTGGGAAGCCCGACTTGTTTGGCCGAACGCTCGAGGTCAGCGTCGTGGGTTTCGCCGATGAGGTCGCGGCCGCCGCCTCGCTCGTGATGGGCCAGGCGGACGAGGCCTCCCCGGTTGTCCTCATCCGGGGCTTGCGCTGGTCGGCGCCTCAATCGACCGCGGCCAGCATCGTGCGTTCGCCAGGCGAGGATCTGTTTCGATGAGTCGGGATCTGGTGGTCGCGCTGTCGGGGGGCATCGGCGGCGCAAAGCTGGCGCTCGGCTTGAGCCGGATCGTCAAGCCTGACGATCTCACTGTCGTCGCCAACGTCGGCGATGATTTCGAGCATCTCGGCCTGCACATCTCGCCCGACGCAGACACGCTCATGTACACGCTGGCCGGCCTCGACAACGCGAAGCTCGGCTGGGGCCGGCAGGACGAGACCTGGTCGTTCATGGAGACGCTCACGGCGCTCGGCGGCGAGGACTGGTTTCGTCTCGGCGATCGCGACTTGGCGGTTCATGTCGAGCGTAGCCGCCGGCTGCTGCAGGGCGAGAGCCTTTCCGCCATCACGGCTGACTTCTGCCGCCGCCTCGGCGTCGGTCCCCGCGTGCTGCCGGCGACGGATGATCGTTTGCGCACGCGACTGCGGACGGAGGAGGGATGGCTCGACTTCCAGGATTATTTCGTCCGCCTTCAGTGCCGCCCTCAAGTGCGCGAGCTGGCCTTTGACGGCGCGGCGGATGCGCGCCCGCACCCGGATCTTCTGGCGGCCTTGCGCGACGACCGCCTGCGCGCGGTCGTCATCTGCCCATCCAACCCCTTCATCAGCGTGGAGCCCATCCTCGCCGTGCCGGGAATGCGTGAGGCGCTATCCACGTGTATTGCGCCCGTCATTGCGGTCTCCCCGATCATCGGCGGACGCGCGGTCAAGGGTCCGACCGCCAAAATGATGAGGGAATTGGGCATGATTCCAGGCGCCGCCGCCGTGGCCGAGCGCTACGGCGATCTCATCGACGGTTACGTGATGGACATGGGCGACGCGGCGGAGGCGGCGCACGTCAAGCCACAAGTGACGCTCGCGCCCACGCTGATGACGACTCTGGCGGAGAAAGAGCAATTGGCTCGCGTCGTCCTCGGGGCGGCGGACGTTCTTGTCTCTCCAGAAGCGCGGGCGGGATCTCGTCGCGTGAGCGGAATCTGGGCGGTCGTGCCCGTCAAGGAATTCGAGGGCGCAAAGCAACGGCTGTCGCCGGTCTTGAGCTCTGAGGAGCGCCGCCGGCTCGCGGCGATCATGCTCGAGGATGTGCTCGACGCGCTGAGCGTGGTCCAGGAGCTTGCCGGCATGCTTGTCGTCACGGTCGATCCGGTCGCGGCGTCGCTCGCCAAGCGCTTTGGCGCACGCGTCGTCGCGGAAGGCGCGCGGGACGGGCACACCGGCGCCGTCGCTGCGGCGGCTCGCCTGCTGGCGCGCGAGGGGCGCACCGGCATGACGACATTGCCCGGCGACATTCCCCGACTGTCTTCAGCCGAAGTCGCCGCGACGCTGGCGGCGCACCGGGCCGCGCCTTCTTTCACCATCGTGCCCGCGCATGACGATCTCGGATCGAACATGGTCATCTGCTCGCCGCCCGACGTCAGTCCGCTGCGCTTTGGCGAAAACAGCTTCTATCCGCATCTCGACGCGGCGCGCGAGCGCGGGATCGATCCGCTCATCGTTCGTCATGCGGGAATCGGCATGGATATCGATAATCCCGTCGATCTGGTCTCGTTCCTCAGAATGTCGCCGCCTGTGCGCACGCGGACGCTTGCCTTCCTCGAGGAGGCGGGGATCGCCGGTCGGCTTCTCAAGGCGAGCCGGGCAGGATCTCCGCTAACGAACTAAGGGGGCGCTGCGAGCCGCTTCGGACGCCTACTCCGCCGCGACCAGTTTGCGCGGCGGCGTCAGGACGACTGGAGCGAGAGGCGACGCGTTCAGCGACGCCGCTCGCCGCTCGGCCGGGACCGGGCCGTAGAGGGTCGTCCGCTGTTCCGGCGTACGCCCAATCGAGCGGATCAGGTCCTCCATCGACTCAGGCGGAAGCTCCTGCCCGTGCTCCGTCCCTGCGGCGCGGGAGATGCTCTCGTTCATCAAAGTGCCGCCGAGATCGTTGGCGCCGGCTTTGAGGCACGCCGCCGCGCCCTGGGGCCCCATCTTGACCCAAGACGTCTGGATGTTCGTGATGTGTGGGTTGAGCACAAGCCGCGCCACCGCATGCATCAGCACGGCTTCGCGGAAGGTTGGACCGCGCCGAGCCGCGCCCTTGAGATACATCGGCGCTTCCATATGCACGAACGGCAGCGGCACGAATTCGGTGAAGCCTCCTGTCTCAACCTGCAAGTCCCGCACAGCCAAGAGATGCCGCGCCCAGGACACGGGATGCTCGATATGGCCGTACATGATCGTGGATGTCGTGCGCAGGCCGAGGCCATGCGCGGTCCTTGCGACGTCAAGCCACTGCGCCGTGTTGACCTTGTCGGCGCAGATGATGGCGCGAACCTCGTCGTCCAGGATTTCGGCGGCGGTGCCGGGCAGGGTGCTCAAGCCCGCGGCCTTGAGCTCTGTCAGAAATGAACGAATTGAAACGCCAAGCGTCGCCGCGCCCTGCGTGACCTCCAATGGCGAGAAGGCGTGGATATGCATATCCGGAACCGCGGCCTTGATGGCGCGGCAGATGGCGAGATAGGTCTCCCCGCTGTAATCCGGATGGATGCCGCCCTGAAGGCACACCTCGGTCGCGCCTCGCTGCCACGCCTCGGTCGCGCGGCGCACGATCTCGCTGAGCGTGAGGTCATAGGGCGCGCCGCGCAAAGCCTCATGCGTCTTGCCCTTCGAGAAGGCGCAAAACGTGCAGCGGTACGAACAGATATTCGTATAGTTGATGTTGCGGTTGACGACATAACGGATGACGTCGCCGCTCGTTGCGCGGCGAAGCTCATCGGCTGCGGCGACGACCCGTTGGGTATCGGCGTCGCGCGCCGCAAACAGCCGCACGATCTCCGGCTCTTCGATGCGGGCGCCTGCTTGAGCGCGCTCGATGATGCGCTCGATCACCGGGTCGACGGAGCGCGCATGAACCGGGGCCATGCGCGGGACGACCTTCGTGCCTGGCGCCCAATTGTCGTCACGCGCCAAGCCTTCGGCGTCGCTCATGCGGCGCGCCTGTGTGGCGATCTCCGGCGCCGTCCAGACGCCAAGATCGCGCATGTAAGAGGGATAGACCGGCAGACGATGCACAAGGAGTTTGCCAGCCGCTGCGGTGCGTTCGGCAAGCTCCGCAATCGCCGGCCACGGCGCCTCCGGATTGACGTGATCCGGAGTGACGGGAGAGATCCCGCCCCAATCATTGATCCCGGCCGCGATGAGCCGCGGATAGACGCCCGGCGAGAGGTTAGGGGGCGCCTGGAGGTTCATCGCAGGACCCAGGATCAGGCGCGCCGCGGCTAAACTCCAGAGCAGGTCATCGAGATCGGGCTCGGCCGCGCGAGCGAGCTTGGTCCCCGGCTTGGCGCGGAAGTTCTGAACGATGACTTCCTGAACATGGCCGAAGCTGCGGTGCAGATCGCGGATAGCGAAGAGCGCCTCGAGGCGCTCGCCCCGCGTCTCGCCGATGCCGATCAGAATGCCGGTCGTGAAGGGCACGCTGAGCTCGCCCGCCAGCCGCAGCGTCTCGAGACGAATTTCGGGCCGCTTATCCGGCGAGCCGTAGTGAACGCCGCCCGGCTCGCAAAGCCGAGCGCTCAGCGACTCCAGCATGATCCCCTGACTGGCCGTGACCGTCCTTAAGCCGGCGATCTCGGACCAACTCATGACTCCGGGATTGGCGTGCGGCAGGAGCCCGGTCTCGCGCAGCACCAGCGCGCACATGGCCCGGAGATAATCGATGGTGGTTTCGTATCCGAGCGCGTCCAGCGCTTCGCGCGCGGCGCGGTAGCGCAGCTCCGGCTTGTCGCCGAGCGTGAACAGCGCCTCCGTGCAGCCGGCGGCTGCTCCGGCGCGCGCGATCGCGAGGACCTCGTCAGGGGAGAGATATGCGGACTGTCTCGCACGTGGCCGCTCGGCGAAGGTGCAATAGTGGCAGACGTCGCGGCAAAGATGGGTAAGCGGAATGAACACCTTGCGCGAATACGAGAGATTGCGTCCGTGGCCCTGGTCGCGCAGGCGTCCCGCAGCCTCGATCAGCTCCGCGAGCGGCGCCTGTTCGAGCCAAATGGTAAGCGCCTCGTCGCTCAAATCGCTCATTCACCCACCTGTAAGCTGTGATGCGCGTCCGTTGTACATTTGGAAGCGGACGACGAATGATGTGGTATCTTTATGGCAGATGCAATCGAGACGGGCAGGGGACAACAGAGCGCCGACAAAGAGCGGCGCGGTCCCACGACTGAGCGTTCACGCTGATTTGATGGGCGCTGTGTCGACGCCGCATGATCAAAGCAGCGCAGGCCTGGAGTTCGCACGATGAGACAGTTGGGACGACTTGGCGTTTGGTATCCCATTGACCGTTTGGACGGCGCGGGGCTGAGACGTCTGCTGGGCAAGATTGAGGGGCTTGGCTTCGCGACCTTCTGGTACCCGGAAGCGGCCGGATACGAATCGCTCTCCATCGCCAGCTTCATGCTGGCGAACACGAGCCGGCTCATGATCGGCAGCTCCATCGCGAATATCTATGCTCGCGATCCCTTCACCGCCAGATGCGGTTTGCGCACTTTGTCCAGCCTCTACGACGACCGCTTCATTCTTGGTCTCGGGGTGAGCCACGCGCCCATGGTCGAGAAGCTGCGGGGTCATGTCTACGACAAGCCCGTGCCGACCATGCGCCGCTATCTCGATGGCGTCTATGAAAACCCTTCGAACGCGGGCGATTGGCCTGTGATGATCGCCGCGCTCGGCCCTTTGATGCTGAAGCTCGCTGCGGAGCGTACGGCTGGCGCCCTCCCGTATAACGTGACGCCCGACCATACCCGCCAAGCGAGAGCCGCCTTGGGACCTGACAAGCTCTTGGCGGTTGAGCAGAAGGTATGTCTCGAGACGGACCCAGTTGTTGCGCGCAGTCTCGCCCGGCGAGAGCTGCATCGCTACATGGCCATGACCAACTACCGCAACAACTGGCTTCGTATCGGCTTCACGGAGGCCGACCTCGCCGATGGCGGTTCGGACAGGTTCCTCGACGCGATGGTGCTCTGGGGCGATGCCGCGACGATCGCTCGCGGCTTGAGGGCTCATTTCGACGCTGGCGCCAATCAGGTCTGCATTCAGCCGGTTCATGCGGAAGGCGACGCGGAAGCTCGCGATCGAATGCTCGAGACGCTCGCGAGCGTCTAGCGCGGCGAGCGGTCGGCCCGCGTTCAAAAGCCGCGTCACATGACGTCACATGCGGGTTCCAGTTTATGAGATCGCCTCGGTGGTTAGAAAAATCGACAATTTCTTGCCAAGCCAGCTGAAACGAGATATTGTTTTTCAGAAGTGATCGATATGCCGCTCGCACTCCTCGTGGCGGAAGCATCATCCGCGGCGGGCCGTCCCAAGAGCGGGAAACAACTCGCTAATGGCGCCGCAAACCATTGAAACTGCTCAAAACGGACTCGCTAACTTCCGCCCGGTCGAGTTCGGCAGGATGGAGAGTCGATGGGGTGGACGCGGACGGCTCGAATATGGCGACGCGGTCGCACGAAGAGGCCGCCCGCGCTCGGCCCACCCACCCCCCTTGCAGATCGCGTGCCTAGTCCCCGTCAGCGCAGCGAGAATCCGCGTTCGCGCAGGAAGTCTCTCAAGACTTCGCGTCCCGTCAGCGCCGCCTCGTCCCGTACGCGTAAAGCCGCTTGCTCGGTCCAGTCGGTGACCCGCATTTTCTGCTCGGCCTGGAATTCGCGGATCCGCTGATCGTAAGCGGCGAGCAGCGCGGGGTCCGGCGGCGTGTAGCGCTCCCGATGCAGGATCACATTCTGAGGAAGACGCGGCTTTACATCGGTCTCAACGGCCGGGTCCGGAAACCCGATCGTCATACCGAAGATGACCACCGCCTCATTGGGGAGGGCAAGCTCGTCGGCCACGCCAGCCGGGTTGTTGCGCATCGCCCCGATATAGCAGCCGCCGAGACCCAGCGATTCCGCCGCGACAATCGTATTCTGGGCCGCGAAGGATGCGTCTGCGATGGCGAAGATGAACGCTTCGATGTAGTCGAGAGCGGTCCCCGGATGGCCGAGGTCAGCGCTGATCGACCGCAGACGCGCGAGGTCGGCGACGAAAACGAGCAGAAGCGGCGCCTCGACAATATGCCGCTGGCCGGCTGCGAACTTCGCGAGCCGCGCCTTGCGGGCCGGATCCTCCACCGCGATGACGCTCCAAGCCTGAAGGTTGGACGTTGTCGCCGCCGACTGCGCGGCCGCGATGATGAGTTCGAGATATCCAGCCGGCAGCGGCTCGTCTCGATAAGTGCGAACCGAGCGATGCGACATGATCGTATCGAGCGCTTCGTTCCAAGGAATGGAGGACAGGCGATTGGCGAAGTCCTCGTCGCGATAACGGGCCCACAACCGGGCTCGCCCAGGAGGGACCTGCGGCCTCGCCATGTCTGCCGCAACACCGTCAGCCATTGCGTGTCGCTCCGACGCGATAACACCAATAAGTCAAATTACGCCCTCCGCCTCCAGCCGCCGAATGTCAGCAGTCGTATGGCCGAGCAATTCGCCCGGCACATATTCGTTGTCTTCCGCATAGCATGCCGCGCCGCGATTGATGAGACCGCCGATATGCGCCGGCGTGCGGCCGAGTTTGAGACCCGCTATCGCGGCGGATGCACCTTGCTGTTCGACCTGAACACCTCGCGTCTCGACTACGGCAACTGACCGCGATGAAGGCGGCGGCGGACGAGGGCCAAGTTTACTATGCGCCCCTAGATCCGCTCGGTCGCAGCAAAACCTTCCTTGATGCATCGGCATGGCAGGCAGGCGCGAAGTCTCCGTCCAAATCGGCACGGACCTCGAAAACGGGCGCGACCCGCGAAAGTCACGGACAGAAGCTACGGCGCAAGAGCCCGCCCGGCGCGGCCGCAGCGCTCCGGTCGAAAACCCCGCGCAATCGGCCGATGGCGAGGCGAAGAAACATCGCGTCACCGTGCGCGTCTATCGCCAAGGGCTGGGGGACTGCATCCTGACCTTTAACGGACATCGATCTCGGACTTGACTGCTCCGTTTGGGCTACGTTGTCGAATCCGTCATTTTGGCGAGGTCAAGCTCGTTGTGATGCAGCAGTGCGCGCGTTGCGTGACGAGCAGCCTCGGAGTCCCGAGTATGGATCGCCTCCGCGATCTTCCGATGGTCTTCAAGATTGCGGATGAACGCATTGTCGGCTTTGATCGACGTCTCGAAGTTCGCCCGCATGAGCACGAAGATCGCGCGCGCGAAATTCATCAGCAAGATATTGTGCGTCGCGCTGAAGACCATCTTGTGAAAATGTATGTCGGCGGCGATAGCTTCCGCCTCATCGTGTGCGCGCTCCTCCATCATCTCGAAGGCCTCGAAGATCCGAAGCACCTCCGTTGTCGTTGCCGAGGTCGCAGCAATGGCGGCAACTTCGGGTTCGATGATTGCACGTAGCACGGTCAGTTGGTCGACGAGCTGCTTCCGGGTGGCGACCGAAGTCAGGGACCAAGCCATAACGTCGGGATCGAGCAGGTTCCAGCTTTCCTTCGGCAGCACCATGGTGCCTGCGCGCCGACCCGGGCGGACCATGCCCTTGCTCACGAGCGTGCGCACCGCCTCCCGGACGGCGTTGCGTCCCGCCGCATACACCTGCGCAAGCTCTGATTCGATCGGAAGGAAGGAGTCCGGTTGGAATTCGCCGCGCACGATGCGGCGGCCGAGATCGCCGGCGATCTGGTCAGCCAGCCCCTTGCCATCGAGGAGCCCGCCGCGCGCCCGGGGCGTAGACGCCGGATCCGAGGCAAACTCAGAAGCGGCCATGGCTAAGATATGCCTGTTTCGGATCGCCGCCGGCCACGATGGCTCTGCCCACGAGGCTCTCCGTCGCCTTGTCGCTGTCCCAAACAGTGAATGCGGGGCCGGCCATCACCCGGTCGAGGCGGAGCGGATCGATCTCCCTCGGCAGTCTGCAAGGCTCGAAGCCACGCGCGCGGAGGACGTCGAACGCGGCGCCGCTGTGGCTTGTTTCGACCTGGGTCGCGAGATCCCCCATGGTGCGCCTCACATCCAGCCCGCGTCGACCGCGTAGGTCTGCGCGCTGCACATCCGCGATTCGTCGGCGGCGAGAAACGCCACCATGTTGGCTACGTAGGCCGGGTCGATCAGTTCAGGCAGGCACTGTCCGGCATAGATGGTCGCCTCCAGTTCAGGCGTCAGCCACTTCTGGACTTGGCGCTCGGTCTTTATGAAGCCGGGAACGACGCAGTTGACGCGGATATGTTTGCCGCCAAGATCACGCGCTAGCCCGCGCGTCATCCCCTCTATCGCCGCCTTCGCCGTCACATAGGCAGCCATGTTTCCGAGGCCCAGATGCCAGGCGCATGAGCCGATGTTTATGATCGAGCCGCCCTTCCCGTCGGACATGCCAGGGATGACGGCTTTCGAACAGAAGAACTGGTGGTCGAGGTTGACCGCCAGACGCTCGCGCCAGAAGTCCGGCGTCACGTCCTCGATCGAGTGACGCTCGTCGTGACCGGCGTTGTTGACCATGACGCGGACCGGACCGATGGTGGCCGCGATGCGAGCAAATACCGCGCCGAGTCCCGCAAGATCGCGCAGGTCGGCCGGCTCGAAGAGCGGGCGGTGAACCCCGCCAAGCGCATTAGCCAGCTTCTGTCCGGCTTCTTCGTTGATGTCGATGAAGGCGACACGAGCGCCCTCGTCCACGAACTTCCGAACGATCGCTTCACCAATCCCGGACGCCCCGCCCGTGACCACCGCGGCCTTGCCCTCGAGGCTCGGGAAGTTCCGCAGCGTCATGTTTGGGTTCCTTCTGGGCTCGCGGTAAGCCATGCGATCATTTCGTACAGGATGCGGGCCGCCAGTGGCCGCGTGGGCGCAAACTCAACCAAAGGCAGTGTGGTGAACAAGACCTGCCGGCCGTCACGCTCGGCTATGGCCGCGCTCGCGCCGAACACGAGACGTCCGGTCGAGAACACGTCGGCGCCGTCGAACGTCGCAGCCCCAGCCAGGACGCGGCCCGGAAGACCCACAGCAATCTCCTCTGGGAAGACGCCGCCGAAGCGCCAGTCCCAGACGCCGGCCTCGCCGAGGCTCGGGAGCACATCGTTGGCGACTGTGAAGCCCCAGCCCCGATCCAGTCGCCCATGACGCGAACTGGCCGAACAGACGCGCCGGTAAGCTTCTCTAGGTCGCCAAAGATGCTGCGCGAGCCCCGAAACTTCGGCTGATTGGGGCGAACGAGCACGACAGAGCGCCGCGCTTCGCCAGCAAAGAGAGTATGGGACGCACGCAGGTTGCCGCCATTGATGAGCGCAGGTCCCGGCCCGTAAAGGCGCCACTCCGTAAGATCGGCGCCGGCTGCGCCAAGATAAGGGAAGAGTTCGCCTGTCGGGTCGTGGAGCGCGAAGCGCACGCCACTCAGCGAAGGGGGCTCAAGAACGAGGAACCGCTCCGTGAACATGAGGGGATGACCACGATGGTCGCCGCGAATCGAGAGCGTATAATCGCCCGCCGGAAGGGCCGGCAATATGACCTCGCCGAGCCCCCGAGCCCGACCTTCGCCGCCCACGCTGAGCCCGAGCTTGCGCAATTCGACCGTCCCGCTCGGACCGGTGATTTCGAGAACGAAATGCAAGGTCTCGCGGGCCGGCAGACCAATCTCGTCGATGAGGACAAGCTGACAATGCTGGGCGACCGGGAAGCTGTCAGGGACGAGGCCAAGCAGCAAGATCTGCAACGGTTGGTTGGCTGCGGCAAGCGTCGCCGGGTCGAAACTTGGCTTTCGGTCGATGCGCGTAATTCCCATCGTACCGATGCGGTAGTGTGAGTGCCAGCCGTTAATCGCGAGTCCGTTGACGTCCGGATTGGCGCGGTGATGCAGCGCGAGGCGAGCAACGCCGTGCGATTGGACGATCGTCGTCGCCTCGATGAAGGCGCGAGGCCCGCCAAGAGTGGCCGTCGGGTCAACTTCTGCGAGCCCGTCCTTCAGGTCGTTCCACCACGCGAGAGCCGATGCGCCCAAAGAGCCGGGCTTCGCTTCTCGCCCGAGCTTCTCGGCCAGGGCGTCGACGCCCGCGAGCGATGTGAAGTTCTGGCTTTCGCCTGCAATCGCGATGGTCTTGCCGAGCGGCCGGATTGCATACGTCTCGCGCTCGACCTGGGGATGCCAGAGTGATGGCCAATTGCAGACCGCGTGGAAGTCGAATGATGTGCCGATTTCGGCGGCGAAAGGTCGCGCCATGGGCGTCGGATTCCAGGCGGAAGTCCAAGTGGTGACCCGCGAATCGTCTACCGCTCTCAGCGCAGCAAAGAGGTCCATCGCGACCGAACCCGGTGCGCCGTCGTAAGGGTCGAAGCATTCGTTTGCGAGGTTCCACCACACGAGCGCCGCGCGGCTGCGGTCGCGCTTCGCGACCCGTTCGACGCGGAGCTTTGCAAAGGGGATGGCGGTGGCGAGCTCAGCGTCGGAGAGCCAGGCGCCGCATCCCATCCGTCCACGGAGCGATGGCAACCCGCCAGGTTCCTGATAGAGGAGCAACCCCCGCTCCTCCAGCGCGTCGATGAGCTCCGGATTGGCGCAGCGGCGATGCGCGGTTATGGCGTTCTGACCGAAGGCGACAATGGCCTGCACCTCGTCCGCGAGTTCCGCGCGAGTCGCCCCGGGACCAGTTGAATAGAGGCTCCAGGAAATCGAGGTCTTCAAGTAGAATGGTCGCTCGTTGAGACGCAGCTCGCGCCCGACGATATCGAACGAGCGGAAACCGAAGCGCTGGCGCAGTTCGTCCCGAGCGCCGCCGCCCTCAAGGCTGGCGATGGCGGTGTAGAGAGCCGGTCTGCCAATATCGTAGCGCTCGGCTCCGGCAGTTGGCAGTGCAAACGCGATGCGGCCGGCGGGTCCGACCTCCTGAGTTCGAGATGTGACTTCGTCGACCTGCCGGATCAAGCAGCGTGACGGTGACTAGACCGCCTTCCTCCGCGAGGCACTCGATGTCGACGAGCGCTGCATCACACGCGGCGTTCGGCCGGACGTAGAGATCATCGAGGCGCGCACCGTCCGCTTGCTCAAGAAAGACCGGTTGCCAGACGCCGCCGAAGTCCTGGCTGGACGGCAGGGTGGCGCCGGCCCGACGAATCGGGAGCAAATCCTCCCAGTTGGTCGATCCACCAGGGTTTGTGATGCGCACGTCAAGGCGGTGGCGGCCAGGATGATTGAGTCGTGGCGGAATCTCGATCTTGAACGGCGTATACCCTTCCAGGTCGTACCCGATCAGCTCGCGGTCCAGATAAACTTCGGCCAACAGCCGGGCGGCGCGGAACAGTAGGCGCGAATGTCTGTAGTCGCCGAGTTCGATTTCCCTCGACCACCACGAGACCCCATGCCACGAAGGGCGAAATCGCTCCGTCGTGTCAGGAACCTGGACCGTCTCGCCGTACCTGATGCTGTCCCACCCGCCGGTAGGCGGCCGGGGGCGGAATCGCAGAGATCGGTGTCCCCGGAAGCGGCACGGGGCCTGAGCGCCAATCCGCGCCATCATCGAAATTCAGTCGCCAGTCGCCCGAAAGATTCGTGCGGATCGCCGGCCTGGAGCTCGTCAATGACATCCCCGTGACTAGGGCGATCCGAGAGGCGCAATCTCGCCGTATGGGAGATAACGGCGGAGAAGTCAACAACATCCCACCATATAGAGATTAACAGGGTTTTTTGTTGACAATCATAGGATCATATGAGGTGATGCAACGGTGCGCCGGCACATGTCAGGAGGCCGTGCGGCAGAGGAGGATGACATGCCCAACAGACGCGGACTTTCGCGGCGACAGCTTCTGGTTTCAGCGGGTGGCGCGGCTGGAGCGGCGGCGTTGCCTCATTTCGCCATCGGCAAGGAGCAGAAGCCGCTTGTCTTCTGGATCATGGACGAGCCCAACAAGGCGCCAGTCGCCTCGGTTCTCCGTAAGTTCACAGCGGAGTCCGGTGTGAAGGTCGACCTTCAGGTCGTGCCATGGTCGGACGTGTTCAGCAAATGGACCACGAGCTTTGAGGCCGGGACGGGAGCCGACATCTCGCAATGCGGCGGCATGGGGCTGTTTCCCGCGATCTACTATGACCAGGGGCGTCTTCTGGACCTCTCCGACCTGCTCGCCGAGATGGGGCCAGAAAACTACTTCTCGGCGGATTGGGCCAAATACAAAGGTGCGGTTACCTCGGTGCCGTGGTTCCTCGAGACAC